>JALHTP010000170.1 GCA_022865725.1 Methyloceanibacter sp.
ATCACGGCGCCGGACAGGATATGGGCGCCGACCTCGGAGCCCTTCTCCAGCACCACCACCGAGACGTCCTTGCCCGTCTCGGCCGCGAGCTGTTTCAACCTGATCGCGGCGGCGAGCCCTGCGGGTCCGGCGCCGACAATGACGACGTCGAACTCCATGGTCTCGCGCTCGACGGTGTCCGGCTCGGTCGCTTCGCTCAAGGCCTCGCTCCAAAAAACAGATGTCATTCCCGCGGAAACGGGAATCCAGTATCCATCAATATGGTGTGGGGCGCGAGAAAGCGCCAAAGACAGCGAAAATGACTGCAACGGAACGACAGAGGGTTCAAGCCTTATTGGCTTGGTACGCGGCGATGGGCGCCGACGAGGCGATCGGCGAGGCGCCGGTCGACTGCTTTGCCGCGTCGGCAGCGGCGCCTTCGCCCTCCGCGCCTCGGACCGAACCCCGGCCGCGCCCGGCGGCAGCACGGCCTCAAGCCGCCGCCCGCGAAAGCCCGATGGATATCGGCCAGGCGGCCACTCTTGCCGAGCTCGAAGCCATGGTCGGGAGCTTCGAAGGCTGCGCGCTCAAGCGCACGGCGAAAAGCCTCTGCTTCGCGCGAGGCAATCCAGAGGCCCGCATCATGCTGATCGGCGAAGCGCCGGGCCGCGATGAGGACCTGCACGGCAAGCCCTTTGTCGGCCGCGCCGGGCAACTGCTAGACCGCATGCTGGCCGCGATCGGGCTTTCCGAGGCACAAATCTACATCACCAATACCGTGTATTGGCGCCCCCCCGGCAACCGCACGCCGACGCCGGAAGAGATCGAGGCCTGTGCGCCCTTCCTCGCCCGGCAGATCGAGCTGCTCTCGCCGCAGGTGCTGGTGCTGCTCGGCGGCGCCGCGGCCAAGAGCATTCTGGGGACCAGCGAGGGCATCATGCGGCTCAGGGGCAAGTGGCTGACCTATCAATGCGCCGGCCGTAGCATCGCCACGCTCGCCACGCTGCACCCGGCTTATCTGCTGCGTAAACCAGACGAGAAGCGCTACGCTTGGCGCGATCTGCTGATGGTCAAAGAGAAGATTGAACAGAAATGAACCGCATCGACGAGACCAGGCCCTTCGTCCCCGTCCGCATCGCGGTGCTCACGGTCTCCGACACGCGCACGCCGAAGACCGACAAGTCCGGTCCCCTCCTGGTGAGCATGATCAAGGAGGCCGGCCACGAGCTCGCCGAGCACGCCATGGTCGAGGACGACCCGAAGGCGATCCGCAAGCAGGTCAAGCGCTGGATCAAGGACCCCGAGGTGGACGTGGTCATCACCACCGGCGGCACGGGCTTCACCGGGCGCGACGTGACGCCGGAAGCGGTGAAGCCGCTCTTCGAGAAGGAGATAGAAGGTTTCTCGGTGCTGTTCCACATGCTGAGCTACCAGACGGTCGGCACCTCGACGGTGCAATCACGCGCCTGCGGCGGCCTCGCGCAGGGCACCTATATCTTCTGCGTGCCGGGCTCGCCGGGCGCCTGCACCGACGCCTGGAACGGCATCCTCAAACATCAGCTCGACAACCGCCACCGCCCGTGCAGCTTCATCGAGATCATGCCGCGGCTCAATGAAAACAAGAAAGCTGCGAAGGGAAAGAAGGCCGGCGCGTGAGCAGCTTCTAAGCGCCGGCACCGATCTCGGTCAGCTTGTCGTGGGTGATAAGCCCGAGAATCTCATTGGTGGCGAAGCCGAGCGCCATGGGCCGCACGACCTCCGGCACGACGCCGAGATCGTAGAGCTCGGCCACGGCGCCATCGATGCGGAACCAGTGCACGCAAGTCCCGGTATCGAGGTCGATCACTTGCACCCCGCACCATGGCTCGGAGTCCGTCTCGGCGAGCTTCTTGTCGAGACCCAGTCCCTCGAAGCGCTGATAGCGCGGCTTGGATAGGCCGACAAAGGCGTGCTTGCCGTGAAAAGCGAGCCCACGCACGAAGCCCGGGCAAAAGGCCAGCACATGGAACTTGGACTCTTGGGCGGAAGCGCCGCGCTCGATCCAGCCAAGCTCGCCGGTGCCTGAGTTCAGCACAAACAGCCTGCCGCCATAGAGCCGCGGCGAATGCGGCATCGACAGGCCGCCGATGACGATCTCGCCCGTCGCCACATCGACCAGGATACCGCCGTCGAAGCGCCGGTCGCGCCAGCCGTCGATCGTGTCGGACTTGCTGACCGCGGTCACGTAGCGCGACACGCCGTCCTGCATGGCGAGCCCGTTCAAATGGCAGCGGTCTTCCTTGACGATCTTCGAAATAAAGGGCGGCTTACAGATCGGCGTGAAGCTGTGCCGTTCGGACGGCGTGGCGAGGCAATTATAGAGCGTGTTGACGAAGACGATGCGGCCGTCCTCGAGCTGCCCGATGTCGTGCGCGTCGAGTTCGCCGGTGACGAAGATTTCGCGCGGCACGAAGCAGGCATCATAGACATTGTTGACCCTC
This sequence comes from Methyloceanibacter sp., assembly GCA_022865725.1. Lineage (GTDB taxonomy): Bacteria > Pseudomonadota > Alphaproteobacteria > Rhizobiales > Methyloligellaceae > Methyloceanibacter. The sequence goes on from JALHTP010000170.1 coordinate 2,460, forward strand.
TGGCCGGGATCGAGCGCGTTCTTGAACTTGAGGATCTGGAACAGCGTCGCGAGCAGGATCGTGTCCTTGTCGGTGACGGAGATCCCCATGGCCTTGCGGAAGAAGCGCTCATGCACCATCAGCCCGCCATCCACGTTCTGACCGAGCAGATAGAACTTGCCGGACTGGTACGACGATATGGCGAGCGCAATCCGCTGCGCGCCGAGGAAGGCGGAAAGCCCCGGCGACATGGAATAGGTGATGGTCGCTTCCGGCGGAGGCGCGGCTTGATCGGCGGGAGTTTCGGCGCCTGTAGCCGGTAGATCGTCGAGGCGCTGTGACATGCAAATGTGCTCCGGATCGCGGCGGGCACTCTAGCAACGGCGCGCCACAACGCGAACCGGTTTGATCGAGGGCGGCTAGGCCGGCTTAGATCGAAAGGGCGCGGGCAAACCCAGTCGTGACGATAGCCGGCCGAGTCAGAATGCCGGCGTGAACGCCGACCACGCGATTGCGGCCGCCGAGCTTGGCATCGTAGAGCGCGGCGTCGGCTCTTGCGAGAATTTGGTCCACCGTGTCGCCGGGCTTCCCTTCGCCGACGCCGACGCTCCAGGTGAGCGTGATGCGGTCCTTGCCGGTGTCGAACGGCTTGCCGGCTAGTCTCAATCTCAAATCCTCGGCGATCTCGATCGCTTGCGGCAACGATTTCTCCTCGAGCAGTAGGGCGAACTCGTCGCCGCCGAGGCGCCCCGTCAGAGCCTCTTGCATCCGCGCGGCGTCGGCGCAGGCGCGGATCGCCTCGTCGCCGGTCTCATGGCCGTAGGAGTCGTTGATGTGCTTGAAGTTGTCGATATCGAGGATGATGGCCGACAGGCTGCCGTCGGAGGGAACGACGCGCGCGCAGACTTCTGTCGCCTGCTCGAAGAAGCCGCGGCGATTGCACAAGCCGGTCAAGGGATCGGTGGTAGCAAGACGGAGCAACTCGCGCTGCATGGACAGAATGCGCTCGGCGGCGCGGAGCCGCGCGTAAAGCTCTTCCGCCAGAGGCGGCTTACCGATGAAATCGTCGGCGCCTGAGTCGAGCGCCTCGATCAGGCTCCTCTGGTCGTACTGGGACGACATCATCAGCACGTAGATCGGGCGCCGGCAGGTCGCGAGCAGCCTCGTTTCCCAGCAGAGCTCGACGCCGGACATGTGCTTGAGCTCGGCGCTGGTGATCAGCGCCTCGATGCAAGGATCGATCTTGATGGAGGCGAGCGCGTCGCGCTCATCGGCAAAGGGCAGCACCTCGTGACCGCGCGCTTCGAGCATGCGGGAGACGATCAGTCGCGTCGTGCGGCTGGGATCGACTAGCACAATACGCATCTAGAAGCCCTTTTGTCTACCTTTTCAAGCAACTAGCGCAAGCTCCTTAAAGTTAGATTAAACGTGCTGCGGGCGCGGCACGAGGGAGGATGAACCGCCCCGCGTGGGCGCGCCAAAGCCGCAACTCCTTTGCCGTGTCGACATCGCTGAGCGTCGCGGCGAAAGCAACGCGCATTCCCTTGAGATTGGCGAGCGTGTCGGCAAGAGCGTGCGGCCCCGACCAGCGAATCCGTGCAAACGGAGCCAGCACCTTTGGCGTCCGCTTCAATCCGATGAGCCAGTAGCCGCCGTCGGGCGCGCGCCCAAGCACCGCATCGGCGCGGCCGAGCCGCGCGAAGGCCTCGGCAATATGGATGGGGCGCAGAGCGGGGATGTCGCTGCCGACGATGAGCGTCGGTCCCGGCGGGAGGCTCGCGAAGAGGCGCTGCATGCGTCGCCCAAGATCGCCCTTCCCTTGCTTCACGCAAGCGAGCCCCGCCGGCAAAGCCGAGAAGCGGCCAGCCACGTCGCGATCCGGATCGATGGCGAGCACTGTGCGCCAGCGCGGGTCGCGCGCCAGCCGCAACGCGGTGTGAGCGAGGCAGCTTCGATAGAAGCGGATCGAAGCTACATCGCCGATCTCGCGGCCGAGCCGCCGCTTGACGCGACCGAGATGCGGACTCTTGGCCATGATGACGAGACGCATGGCAAAGCTCGCGCGGCGCGGGCGCGGCACGCTCCGCCTAGCCATAAAGGCGCGCGAGCACCCGCGGCGGCACGCGAAGGTAATACAGGAGGATGCAGCCGAGATTGCGCAAGCTCCGCGCGAGATAGCCTTCGCGCCGGTACCGCTCTCCGCTCGTCACCGCACGCGATTGCAGCATCACCAGCTCGCGCCGCTTGAGCCGCCTGACGAGGTCAACATCCTCCATCAGGGGCAGCGGGCGGAAACCGCCGAGCCGGTTGTAGAGGTTGCGCGAGATGAGCAGCCCCTGATCGCCGTAAGGCAGCCCCAGCACATGGCAGCGCAAGCCCACCAGCCATTCGACGAGGCGCGGCATGAGACCGTCGTCGTCCAGCGCAAAACGGAACGACGCCGCGGCCTGATGGCGCCTTCCGCTCTCGACCCGCTCGATGAAGCTTCGCGCTTCTTCGGCCCAGCCGGGCTCGAGCACGGTATCGGCATGCAAAAAGAGGAGCCAATTGCCCCGCGCTTCGCTGGCGCCGGCTTCGAGCTGAGAGCCGCGCCCGCGCGGCGCCTCGATCAGATGCGTGCCGGCAGCCTCGGCGATGGCGCAGGTCTCGTCGGTCGATCCGCCGTCGACCAGGATCGCTTCCTGCACGATACCCTCGACCACGGCCGGCACGAGGGCGGCAAGGGTGTGCGCCAGCGTGCGCTCGGCATTCAAGGTCGGGATGATCACCGAAATCATGGCGCGGAACCTATAGGCGTCCGCCCTTTGCCCGGCAATCGTCACGTGGCGCAACCCTACATTTGTTCTTGCTTTGTTCCTTTCGTTTACCTATATTGCAGGCATGTCCGTAGCGTTGCGAAAACCCTCCGATTCCGAAAGCTTCCCGCTCGAGACAGGCGGCGTCGCCGCGGGGCGGCGGCATGGCAGGGGCGCCCAGACCAACCGCTCCGGCCGCTATGAGCCGATCGCCTACGAGCCTGCCGACGACGGCTGGGAGTCGCTCGGCGAGCTCGAAGCACTCGCCACCGAAGTGCAGGAAGTGCCAGCGCAGCGCATCATCACGCGCAACGAATCGCCGGATATCGGCTTCGACCGCTCGATCAACCCCTATCGGGGCTGCGAGCATGGCTGCATCTATTGCTTCGCGCGGCCGACGCATGCCTTTCTCGGGCTTTCGCCGGGGCTCGATTTCGAGACCAAGCTGTTCGCCAAGACCAATGCCGCGAGCGCGCTCGAGCGCGAGCTCGCCGAGCCCGGCTACAAGGTCCGCACCATCGCCATCGGCACCAATACCGATCCCTATCAGCCGATCGAGCGGCGCTACCGCATCATGCGCCGCATCCTCGAAGTGTTGAGCGCGGCCAACCATCCCGTCGGCATCGTCACCAAGTCGGCGCTCGTCTTGCGCGATCTCGACCTCCTCACCTCGATGGCGAGCCGCGGGCTCGTCAAAGTGGCGCTTTCGGTCACCACGCTCGACCGGAAACTCGCCCGCGCCATGGAGCCCAGGGCCAGCACGCCTGACAAGCGGCTCGAGACGCTTGCGAGGCTGGTCGATGCGGGCGTGCCGGCCTCCGTTATGGTGGCGCCCGTCATTCCCGGCCTCACCGACATGGAGATGGAGCGGATTCTCGAGCGTGCGGCAGCGGTGGGCGTTCGCCGAGCCGGCTATATTCTGCTCAGGCTGCCGCTCGAGATCGGCGATCTCTTCAGCGAATGGCTCGTGGCCAATTGCCCGGACCGCGCCAGCCGCGTCCTGTCGCTGATGCGGTCGACGCGCGGCGGCAAGCTCTACGATGCGAAATGGGGCGAGCGCATGACGGGCGACGGACCTTATGCCTGGATGATCGGGCGGCGTTTCGAGCTCGCCGCCGAGCGGCTCGGGTTCAAT
>JALHTP010000171.1 GCA_022865725.1 Methyloceanibacter sp.
CTCCGTAATCTGGGTCGGGCCCGGGTTACTGGATTGCCCGGTCAATCCGGGCAATGACACGAGAACGGTGCTTCTCAGAGCCCGTTACCGCACAAGCTTCAGGCTTGGCAGCGCGCGCTTAGGCCTCTAAGAGCGACGGCGAAAGGGATGGGTCCGCCTCCATGCAACACTCCGGCCGCAAAGCCAAACTCCTCAAAGACTACGCAGCCCCCGACTATCTCATCGAGGAGGTCGAGCTCGACGTGGCGCTCGATCCGAAGGCGACGCGCATCGCCGCCAAGCTCCGCTTGCGGCCAAACCCGAAAGTGGCGACCGGCGGGCGGCCGCTCGTGCTCGACGGCGAGGGCCTCTCGCTGCAAAGCCTGGCGCTGGACGGCAAGCCCCTCTCGGCCAAGGACTACGAGCTCACCGAGACCTCGCTCAGCATCGCGTCCCCTCCCGCGCACCCCTTCACGCTCGAAACCGTCACCTTGTGCGATCCTGAAGCTAACACCGCGCTTTCCGGCCTCTACCGCTCGCGCGGCACCTATTGCACCCAATGCGAGCCGGAGGGCTTCCGCCGCATCACCTTCTTTCTCGACCGGCCTGACGTGCTCGCCGTCTACACGGTGCGCGTCGAAGCCGACCGCGCCACGACGCCGGTGCTTCTGTCGAACGGCAATCCCGTAGAGCAAGGCGACATCCCCGGCACCGGCCGCCACTTCGCCATCTGGCACGATCCCTTCCCCAAGCCCTCTTATCTCTTCGCGCTGGTCGGCGGCGATCTCGCTTGCGTGCCCGACAGCTTCGTCACCGGCTCCGGCCGCGACGTCGCGCTCGCCATCTATGTCGAGCCCGGCAAGGACGACCGCTGCGCCTGGGCCATGGAGTCGCTGAAGCGCGCCATGCGCTGGGACGAGGAGCGCTTCGGCCGCGAATACGATCTCGATGTGTTCAACATCGTGGCGGTCAGCGACTTCAATATGGGGGCGATGGAGAACAAGGGCCTCAACATCTTCAACGACAAGCTCGTGCTGGCGAGGCCCGACACCGCCAGCGACGCCGACTACGCCTCGATCGAAGGCGTCATCGCGCATGAATATTTCCACAACTGGACCGGCGACCGCGTCACCTGCCGCGACTGGTTCCAGCTCTGCCTGAAGGAGGGCTTGACCGTCTTTCGTGACCAGGAGTTCACCGGCGACACGCGCTCAGGGCCTGTCGAGCGTATCGTCGATACGCGGACGTTGAAGACCAATCAGTTCCCCGAGGATGCGGGGCCGCTCGCCCATCCCGTGCGGCCCGCCTCCTATATCGAGATCAACAACTTCTACACCTCGACCGTCTACGAGAAGGGCGCCGAGGTCTGCCGCATGTTGCAGACCCTGCTCGGCCGCGACGGCTTCCGCAAAGGCCTCGATCTCTATTTCGAGCGCCACGACGGAGAGGCGGTAACCGTCGAGGACTTCGTCGAGGCGATGGCCGACGTCTCGGGCCGCGATCTCTCGCAATTCATGCTCTGGTACACCCAAAGCGGTACGCCCGAGCTTGCCTGCTCGCTCGACTACGATCCGCACACCAAGACGGCGCGGCTCTCCGTCAGCCAGGTCGTGCCCCCTACCCCCGGCCAGACCAAGAAGGAGCCGATGCTGATCCCGCTCAGGATGGGTCTGATCGGAGCGAACGGCGACGAGCTTCCCTTGAAGCTGAAGAGCGGCGCCGCCTTGGCCGACGGATTGCTTGAAGTGACGATGCGCGAGCAGGTCTTCGAGTTTGCCGACATCCCCTCGCCGCCGACGCCATCGCTGCTGCGCGGCTTCTCGGCGCCGGTCCGCCTCACCGTCAGCATCGATCCTGAAAAGATCGAGTTCCTGATGATGCATGACAGCGACCCCTTCAATCGCTGGCAGGCCGCGCAGACCTTCGCCACCGGCCTCCTCACCAAGGCTGCGCGCGGCGATTCAGAGCGCGTGACGGGAAAGGAGGCCGCGCGGCTGGCACAGGCGATTAGCGTCACTGCGCAGGATACCACGCTGCTGCCGGCCTATCGCGCCGAGTTCCTCAAGCTGCCGAGCGAATCGGACATCGCGCGGGAGCTCGGCGGCGACGTCGATACCGACGCCGTGCGCAAGGCGCGCGTAAGCTTGGCCGCTTCGATCGGGAACGAGATTCGGGGACCCTTGGCCGAACTCTATGAGCTGAGCGTGCCGAGCGGACCTTATTCGCCGGACCCCGCGAGCGCCGGCCAAAGAGCGCTGCGCAACGCGGCGCTGGACCTGCTGGTGGCGACCGGCGCCGCGTCCGAGATCGCCCGCGCCGAACGGCACTACCGCGAGGCCTCTAACATGACCGACGCGATCGCGGCGCTCTCCATCCTCTCGCATCTGCCAGGACCGGCACGCGACGCGACGCTCGAGGATTTCTACACCCGCTGGCAGGACGAGCCCCTGGTCCTCGACAAATGGTTCGCCGTGCAGGCTCGGGCGGCAAGGCCGGATTCGGTCGAGACGGTGGGCGCGCTGCTCTCCCACCCCAAATTCTCGCTGAAGAACCCGAACCGCATCCGCGCGCTGATCGGAAGCTTCGCCAATTCCAACCCCACCGGCTTCAACCGGGGCGACGGCGCGGGTTATCAACTCCTCGCCGGCCAGGCGC
>JALHTP010000172.1 GCA_022865725.1 Methyloceanibacter sp.
ACCCTCGCGCAGACACAGCAGGCCTGCAATCGCGTCGACGTCGCCATTGGTGAGGACCACAGCCTTGATGGGGCTGTTGCGCGGGCCGTCGCTTGGATCTGGATAAAGTTCCGGAGTGTCGTTGATCTGCTGCCGCAGGTCGGGCGCGGCGTTGAACAGAACCCATTCGCGGCCATCGGCGCTCACGGCAACCGAAGCCTGGGTGCGCGGGGTCAGTCCCGCCATACCCTGACGCACGTCAGCCGAGTTCCGGCCGTTGCAATTCCACTGCGGGAAGCCGCCGCCTGCTGCTGAACCGAGGACCTTGATCACCATGGCTTTGCACCCAAATGGCGATGGATGCCCAGTCCCGTCAAGGCAAAAAGAAAGCGGCCTCCGCTTCCCGGACAGATCACTTTCTCAAAGTGGAATTCTCGTGCCTAGAATTCGAGTGTGGCCTGGAATTTCAGTGCCGTGTCGGAAGTGACATCGGTCAGTCCGAACTGGAGACCGGCGTTTAGCGAGAGCTCCATCTCAGGCGCCCGTGAGGTCCTGTTGTTGTGGCCATCGTCGTCGCTCTTGCTCGAGTCCTCGTCGTCGTTGCCGAGTTTGTAGAACAGAGTCGGGCCGATGCTGTGTTGCTGATCGTTGAACGAGCCGGCATTGGCGAGATCCTCGATCTGGCCGAACATCTCGACGCCCACGCCCCAATGCTTGGCGAAATCATATTCCGCGCGCCAGCCATATTCGAAACCAAGCCCGTCGGTTTGCCGGTTGTCACCCGCCTGGGCGGTGAAGAAGGGGTTGAACGTGAGCAACAGCTTACCGCTCGCCAACTCGACGATGGGGCCAAACTCGATTTCATCGGCGTCACCGCCGCGCGTCGCGATGCCATAACTGCCGGTGAAAGCGAGCCCGAGTCCATTACCCTCCCGCTCGATTAGTTCATATTGGAGCTCGAAGCCAACCACGCTCAGGGCGAAGTTCTCTCCAATTGGCTCGTCGGCGCTTAGAGTGGCCGAGAACAGCCAACGATCGGCAATCCCGTATTCGACCTCGAGATCGTGGCTCTGCCGCAGCGGCCCTTCTTCTTCCGTGGTTCCCTCTCCGCCGCCATCCCCGGCTTCTGCTTTCTCAGCCTTGGGAATGCCCCAATGGAAGGCGCCGCGATATTCGGTTTCGACCCTTCCCTTCTCTACGCTGGATTCCTGGATTTCGAACTCGGCCAGAGCCGGTTTCGTCGAGCCGACGACAAGGCCTGCCGTGGCGAGCGCGGAAACCGCAGCCGACAACGCCAAGCGCTGCGCAATGCGCAGTCCGTTCAGATTGTGTCGCAAGAGCCGTCCCCCAACGTGAGCCTTGCTAAGTCCCCCGATTCTTTTATTGCGCGAGATTAGCAAATCTCCCGCGGATAGCCGTGGCAAAAAAGATGCCTGGATTCCCAGTTCAGGGGCAGGCGCCATGCCGGCTTAAGGGCCATGAAAACAACCTGAAACCCAGATGAAAAAATCATGATGGGCCCTGCAAGATACCCTTAAGTATCAAGGGAATTGCGCTATAGAGGCTTTGGATATTGTTCAGCCGCGCGGAAGGGCTCCTTCCATCGCGTCTCAGCAAATGACACCCCCTCTAGCCTGCCACGGCAAGGGGGCCTTGAGATTTACGATGCGTTACCAGACGAAGCTCCTCATCACCGCGGGATTGCTTCTTGCCATGTCGCTTTCGGCGGCGGCTTTGGCCTATTGGGGCGTTGCCCAGTCGCACAGTTATCTGACCCGCTCGCGCCTGGCCCATGAGCAGCTCGAGCGGCAGCTCCAGCTCTCGCGCCACAGCCAGCAGCTGTTCAAGGCCTGGACCGACACGCTCCTCACCGGCATTACCGACCGGCCCTTAGGCGCCGCCTATCTGAACAAGGTCATCGATTCCGACCTCGCGACCCTGCAAGACCTCAGCCAAAAGGAACTCGCCATCGTTGGACCGGAGGAGCAAAAGGCGGAGTCTGCCGAGCTCACGCGCCTGGATCAGATCAAGCAGGAGTTCCAGCACACTCTGGATCAGCTCGGCGAGGTCGAGCAGTTGCGCAGCCGCGGCCGTCCCGACATCGCCTGGCAGAGGCTGATCGATCTGCTCAAAGGGGGCATCGACCAGAAGCTCAACGAGCTGATCGAGGTCGGCGTGGCCGACGAGACCGCGGAAGTGATCAGGATCGACGCCGACGCCGCGCAGCTCTTGAGCCGGCTCGAGCGTGTGAGCCAAATCCATGCCGCGCTCGCCATCCTCGCCACGCTCGCGCTCGTGGTGCTGCTGTTACGCGGCTTGCGGTCCCCGCTTGCCGAGCTCATGCACGGCACCGGCAAGCTCGCCGAAGGCCATCTCTCCTATCGCATCGCCATCACCGGCCGCGACGAGTTCGCCGGTCTCGGCCAAAGCTTCAATCGCATGGCGGGAGACCTCCAGGCCCACCAGCAGGCCTTGCAGGACGCTCATGCCAACCTCGAGACGGAGGTGGAGGAGCGCACCGAGGAGCTGCGTCAGGCCAATGAATCCTTGCGCCAGATCGACGAGACGAGGCGCGGCTTCTTCGCCGATATCAGCCACGAGCTCCGCACGCCGCTGACCATCATTCGCGGCGAGGGCGAGATCGCGCTGCGCGGGGCTAACAAGCGGGTAGCCGAGTATAAGCGCTCGATCGACCGCATCGTCGAGCAGGCCAAGCATCTTTCGGTTCTCGTTAACGATCTTCTGTTCATTGCCCGTCAGGGCGCCGGCGCCGCACGCCTCAATTTGCAGCCCATCGATCTCGGCGACCTGCTCAAGAAAGTGTGCGGCGACGCCAAGGTGATTGCGCATGGGAGGGACGTGGATGTCTCCTTTGCCAACGGCACCGCGCACGACATGGTGCGCGGCGACCCGGCAAGGCTCAGGCAGCTTTTCCTCGTGCTCCTTGATAATGCCGTGCGGTACTCCAAATCCAAGGGGGCCGTGAAG
>JALHTP010000173.1 GCA_022865725.1 Methyloceanibacter sp.
CGGCCATAATATGTTCATGCATGCCGGCACGCTGATGCTGGCCAAGACGCCCAACGAGGTGATCGGCGTCATCGCCCATGAGAGCGGCCATATCGCCGGAGGCCATCTCGCCCGGCTGCGGACGCAAGTCTCGAAGGCGAAATCGGCGGCGCTGATGCTCCAGCTGCTCGGCCTGGCCGCCATGGTGGCGGGCGCGGCGGCCGGCTCCCCCGGGCTCGGACAGGCCGGTATGGGCGTGGCCTATGGAGGCCAGGACGCGGCGTTGCGCAACCTGCTCGCCTACCAACAGACCGAGGAATCCTCCGCCGATCAGGCCGCGGTCACCTTCCTCAACGCCACCAAGCAATCGGGGCGCGGCATGCTCGAGAGCTTCGAGTACATGGCGAGCAAGCTGATCGGCGTCCAGGGCATCAATCCCTACATGCAGAGCCATCCCATGCCGCAGCAGCGCCTGGTGCAGCTCAGGGAGCTGGTAACCTCGAGCCCCTATTACGGCAATGTCGACCCGCCAGAGGTCCAGTTCAGGCACGATCTGATGAAGGCCAAGCTGTACGGTTTCCTGGATGAGCCGAAGACCGTGTTCAATCGCTATCCGGAGACCGATCAGAGCCTGCCCGCGCTCTATGCGAGAGCGATCGCGAGCTACCGCCAGTCCGGCATGAAGGTCGCCCAGCCGCGGATCGATGCGCTGATCGCCGCCAAGCCCGATTGGCCCTATTTCTACGAGATCAAGGGCCAATTCCTGTTCGAGAGCGGCAACCCGGCGGCCGCGGTTCCCGCTCTGCGCGAGGCGGTGAGGCTGAGCCCCGACGAGCCGCTGATCCGCGTCATGCTGGGTCAGGCGTTGCTCGGCGCCAACAATCCGAAGCTCGTCGACGAGGCGATCACCAATCTGCGCACGGCTCTTGCGCGGGAGGACTCGTCGGCCATGGGCTACCGCCAACTCGCCTCGGCCTATGCCCGCAAGGCCGAGGCGGTGAAAGCGGCAGGCGCCAAGAAGCAATATATGGCGCAAGCGGAGCTTGCATCGGCCGAAGCCTATTTCTATGAAGGGCAGCTCAAGCTTGCCAAACAGCAGGCCAAGCGCGCCAAAGTCGGCTTGATCGACGGCACCCCGAACTGGATCAGGGCCGACGACATTCTGGCGTTCGAAATCCCGCGATACAATTGATCTTAGCCCCCGGAGATCTCAGCATGACCCTCAAGACTGGTCTCGCCACCGCGCTCGTGGCTGCCGTCGTGGCCGCCCTTGTGACCGCAGCCACCGTCCTCGTAATATGGCGCGCGGCGCCGGGAATGGTCGACGTCGCCTCGGCCGGGCTCGACGAGAAGAAGATCACCGACATGGTGCATAATTATCTCACCAAGAATCCCGAGCTCCTGGTCGAGATGACTAACGAGCTGGACAAGCGCCAAGCGGCCGAACAGGCCGCCAGTCAGCAAAAAATCATCGGCGAAAACGCGGACGCGCTGTTCCGCTCGCCACTCTCTTATACCGCCGGCAACGCCAATGGCGATGTGACCGTGGTCGAGTTCTTCGACTACAATTGCGGCTTCTGCAAGCGAGCGCTGCCCGAAGTCGTCAAGCTCATCGAGACCGATGGCAAGGTGCGCGTCGTGCTCAAGGAGCTGCCGATCTTCGGCGAGGAGTCGGAAGCCGCCGCGAAGGCCGCGCTCGCCGCAGGCAAGCAGGGCAAATATTTCGAGATGCACCAGAAGCTGTTCTTGGAGCCCGGCAAGGCCGACAAGGACAAAGCCCTGCGCGTCGCGGGCGAGCTCGGCCTCGACGTGCCACGGCTCGAAAAGGACATGGAGGACCCCTCGGTCAAGCAGGCGCTCGACGAGGCCAAGGAGCTTGCCCAGAAGCTCGGCCTGCAAGGCACGCCGCTTTATCTGATCGGCGATCGCGTGATCTCGGGCGCGCCCGACGACCTCTACGACCAGCTCACCGCAAAAGTCACCGAGGTGCGCGAGAAGGGCTGCAAGGTAACGTGCTGAGGCGTCCCGGCACGGGAAGAAGCGCCTTTTGTTGCTCCGGTGATTTTGCCGAACGGCAGAAAAGCTGATAAAGGGGCCGGTTTCCTCTGCCGGGGCGAGCGCGCTTCGATGCGCGCGCGCCAGGCATCATCAGGCATCCTCTAGCCGCCATGGCCAAACCGATCTACGTCTTGAACGGTCCCAATCTCAACCTGCTTGGGGCTCGGGAACCGGAGGTCTATGGCCGCGAGACGCTCGACGATCTGCGCGCAAGATGCGAGCGGAAAGCCGCGGCGCTAGGCTTTTCGCTGGAGTTTCGCCAGAGTAACCATGAGGGGGAGTTGGTGGCTTGGATCCAGGAGGCGAGAACGGACGGGGCCGGGCTGATCGTCAATGCCGGGGCCTTCACCCATACCTCGATCGCCATGCTGGATGCGCTGCTGGCTTGCTCCGTGCCCTCGGTCGAGGTGCATCTGTCGAATATCTTCGCCCGCGAGCCGTTCCGCCATCATTCTTATATTTCCAAGGCCGTGAGGGGTGTGATCTGCGGCTTCGGACCTATAGGCTACGAGCTTGCGATCGAGGCGCTGGCCGCGGCGATCGCTACGGCCAAATCCAAGTGATGGCGGAAAGGAGAGGATGCCGCCCATGACGCAGCAAGGGGGCAGTTTCGACAAGGACCTCATCCGCGAGCTCGCGGCGCTCCTCGACGAGACCGGCCTGACCGAGATCGAGATCGAGCACGAAGGGAAGCGGGTCAGGGTCGCGCGCGGAGGCGCCAAGGCCCTGTTTGCCGCCGATCTTGCCGAGCACGAGTCTCGCGACGCCCCGCGGGGGCCGGCGCGGACGGACGAGTTCATCGTCCATCCCGGGACGGTGACCTCGCCGATGGTCGGCACGGCCTATCGCTCGGCCGAACCCGGCGCCCCGCCATTCGTCGAGATCGGCGCCAAGGTGACGGCCGGGCAGACGCTCCTCATTATCGAAGCCATGAAAACCATGAACCAGATCCCCTCCCCCCGCGCCGGCACCGTCATCGCCATCCTCATCGAGGACGGCCAGCCGGTCGAATATGGCGAGCCGCTGGCGGTGATCGAGCAACGCTAGCCAGGGCGAGATGTTCGACAAGATCCTGATCGCCAACCGGGGAGAGATCGCGCTTCGCATCGAACGCGCCTGCAAGGAGCTCGGCGTCGCCACCGTCGCGGTGCATTCGACCGCCGACGCCGACGCCATGCATGTGCGCCTTGCCGACGAGAGCGTGTGCATCGGCGCCGCCCCGTCCAAGGACAGCTATCTCAATATCCCGGCCATCGTGGCGGCTTGCGAGATCACCGGCGCGGATGCGGTGCATCCGGGCTACGGCTTCCTCGCCGAGAATGCCCGCTTCGCCGAGATCCTCGAGGAGCACGAAATCACCTTCATCGGGCCGACCGCCGAGCATGTCAGGCTGATGGGGGACAAGATCAGGGCCAAGGAGGCCGCAATCGCGCTCGGCATTCCGGTGGTGCCGGGCTCAGGCCCGGTGACCGATTTCGAGGAGGCCAGGGCCTTCGCGCGCGATATCGGCTATCCGGTGCTGGTCAAGGCCGCGGCCGGCGGCGGCGGGCGGGGCATGAAGCTCGCGCTGTTCGAGAACGAGCTCGAGCCGGCGCTGATCACCGCGCGCAACGAGGCGAGAGCCGCTTTCGGCGACGACACGGTCTATCTGGAGAAATATCTCGCCCATCCGCGCCATATCGAGGTGCAGGTGCTGGCGGACGGTCAGGGCAACGCCATTCATCTCGGCGAGCGCGATTGCTCCCTGCAACGCCGCCACCAGAAGCTCTGGGAGGAAGCCCCCTCGCCCGCGCTGAACGCGAGCGAGCGCGTGCGTATCGGGGAGACCGTCGCCAAGGCGATGCGCGATCTCAACTATCGCGGCGTCGGCACGGTCGAGTTCCTTTACGAGGGGGGCGAATTCTCCTTCATCGAGATGAACACGCGCCTCCAGGTCGAGCACACCATCACCGAGATGATCACCGGGCTCGACCTCGTCATCGAGCAGATCAGGATCGCGGCCGGCGCGCCGCTGACGCTGCGCCAGGAGGACATCCGCTTCAACGGGCACTCCATCGAATGCCGCATCAACGCGGAGAACCCGGCGACTTTCCGGCCCTCGCCCGGGACCATCACCCATTTCCACCCGCCGGGAGGTCTCGGCGTCAGGGTCGATTCCGGTGCTTACGCCGGCTACACCATTCCCCCCTATTATGACAGTTTGATCGGCAAGCTCATCGTGCATGCCCGCACCCGCAACGAATGCCTGATGCGGCTCAAGCGCGCGCTGGGAGAGTTCGTCGTGGACGGCATCGAGACCACCATCCCCCTGTTCATCTCGCTCATCTCGGAGCCGGACATCGTCGACGGCAATTACGATATCCATTGGCTCGAGAACCACCTCGCCAAGCCGGGTACGCGCGGATAGATCCTCATGACCTCTATCGACGACGTCGTGATCGAGATCACCCCGCAGGTGCTGCTCAAAGCCTATGCTTGCGGCATCTTTCCCATGGCCGAGAGCGCGGAGGACAACGCGCTCTATTGGATCGAGCCCGAGCGGCGCGGCATCCTGCCGCTCGATCGCGTGCATGTGCCGAAGCGCCTTGCCCGCACCATTCGCGGCGGCGGCTTCGAGGTCAAGATCGACCAGAACTTCGAGGCGGTGATCGAAGGCTGCGCGGCGCCCCGCTCAGGACGGCGTAGCACCTGGATTAACGGGCGCATCAGAAGCCTCTATCGCGAGCTGTTCGCGCTCGGCCATTGCCATACGATCGAGGTGTGGCAGGACGGCGCGCTGACCGGCGGGCTTTACGGCGTGCATCTCGGCCGCGCGTTTTTCGGCGAGAGCATGTTCTCTCGCGCCCGCGACGCGAGCAAGATCGCTCTCGTCTATCTCGTCGCCAGGCTCAAATATGGCGGCTTCACCCTGCTCGACACCCAGTTCGTCACCGGGCATCTCGCGCGCTTCGGCGCGATCGAGGTGAGCCGGGAAGAGTTTCAGCGATTCTTGGAGGCGGCGTTGGCTGGTGGCCTGGCCCAGGGCAACGGCTCGGCGGCGGGGGCTTCGGCCTCCGCGGGCGGCGGAGGCTCCGGCGCTGCTTCAGGGGCGGCGGCGGGCGCTGCCGGCGCTTCAGGGGGCGGCGCGTTCGCGCTGCTCCCGGAAGGCGCAGGGGCCGAGACGGTCTTGCAGCTGGTGAGCCAGACGTCGAAAACCGGGTGCTCGACGGCGTGAAGGCCGGGGCTTTCGGCGAACATCCAACCGGTGAAGATGCGCTGCACCTCGCCGGTGAGCTTCACCTCGTCGACCTCGACGAAGGATGAGGTGTTGGGCGCCTCGGTCGGCGGGCGGCTGTCGCAGACCCTCGGCGTCACCTTGAGCGCGCCAAACGCCACCGTCTTGTTGATGGGTATCTCGAGATGGGAAATTCGTCCCGTCACCTTGTCGAGCGCGGCGAACACCGCGATTGGGTTCTTGACGACCTCCGCGTTGGCGAGGCTCAAGGAGACCCCCGAGGCCATGGCGAAGGCCGCCATAAACAGACCGATCGCGCCGCCCAGGCAGCCCTCGGGAACATTCATTCGTTGCATCATGCCGCACACCTTGTGAACGGGCCTCTCGCTATCGCTCCGGTGCGCTCCTTGCCGCGAGCACGATCTTTCCGGAAAACAGGTTCCCACTTTTCCGGATCGTGCTCCAGCATCAATCAAACGCCTCGTCCATGATTTTGGCATTGGTGTGGCGGCTCGCGTCAGGCGCCGCGCTCAGCAAAGAAGCGCAGCCGGATATGGTCGGCGGTCCATACCCCTTTGGTGTCGCAAAGGGAGGGCCGCAACAGCTCGGTGACCTCACCCACCACCTTCGTCCGGTCCGGCTCGGGGAACTGATCGAAGAAAGACCTGCCGAACGTCCTGAGCCAGCCTTCCATGCCGGTCCTGAGGGGTGTCGGGCGCGGCACCAGCTCAATCTCTCGGACCGTGAAGCCGCCGTCGGTCAGGCGACGGCCATATTCCTCCACGGTGGGAAAGAACCAGGGCGCGACCAGCGCGGAATCGCCGTTGCGGAGCGCGCCGATCGCACGCATCGCCGTGCCGATGGCGGCGACATTGCCGTGGCCGCCAAGCTCGCCCACGAAGCGGCCGCGCGGGCGAAGCGCGCGATGGACGCCGGCGATCACCAGATACGGCTTCCGCATCCAATGCAGCGCGGCATTGGAGAACACGGCATCGAACTCGGAGACGAAATCGAGCGCATGGCCGTCGACTCTACGGACATTGAGGCCTTTCATCCGCGCCACGGCGAGCAGCTCGTCGCTCAGATCGACGCCGAGAACGTCGGCGCCCGACGCCTTGATCTCGGCGGTGAGCGCGCCGTCGCCGCAGCCAAGATCGAGGACGCGCTCGCCTTGCTTGGCGCCGAGCATGCCGAACACGGGCCCGGCCAGCTCCTGCACGAAGCGGCCGTTCCGCGCATAGTCCGACGCCGACCAGCGCTGGACGGCCTTAGGCGGCGCGGTGTCGAGAACCGTCTCCGGAGTCATTTCGGCTGCCACGGCTCGTAATCCAGAGGCGGCTTGGCGGCGCCGGGACGCAGCGTCGAGCCGGGCGGGCGATAAGCCTCGTAGGTGCCGGTCAGATTGGGGCGATGCGGCTTTTCCCAAGACCGCGGCGTGTAATCCTCCTCGGTCGGAGGCACATCGACGGTGTGATGCAGCCAGCCATGCCAGGCGGGCGGGATCTGCGACGGCTCGGCCAGGCTGCGATAAGTCACCCAGCGACGCTTGCCGCCACGCTCGCGATAATAGACGTTGCCCAGCCCATCCTCGCCCACGCGCTCCCCTTTTCGCCAAGTGTAGAGGCGCGTGCCGATGGTGTTGCCCGTCCACCAGGCGAAGAGCTCGGTGAAGATTCCCATTGTTGCCTAGGCGCTTTTTGGTTTTTGCGCCGGGACTATGGGCCCAAGGTGGCGACCTGTCTAGTTCGGCGCGGCCCGCGCCTTCCTGGCGATATCGAAGCTGGACGCGGGCTCCTCGTCGGACGCTGCGGCAGAGAGCGGAAGGCCAGGCTCGTCCGGAACATAGATCGGCCGCTGGACGCTGAGCGACAGCCGCTCCTCCAAGCCGGCGACGACATAATGCTCGCCCTTGAGCTCGAAGGGACGGTCGTCGTTGATGAGCCAGTCGATCCGGCGATAGAGCGTGCTGGCGGAGATCGGCAGCACGAGCACCTGATGCGCCCCTGCCCTGAGCGACTCCTCGACCAGCGCCGGATTGGCGCGGGCGCTCATGATCATGGCGGGCACGAGAGCGAGCGGTCCGGATTGCGAGCGGCGCATGGTCCGGACCAGCTGAGGGCCGGTCAAAGGCTGCATGGACGACGCGGCAATGACGAGGTCGGGCGTGTCCTCCGCCATGGCGCTGAAGGCTTCGGCCGGGCTTGCATAGGTCTCGACACGGCCGGTGCCGATGGCCGCGAGCATGCCGCGCATCAGCGACAGCAGCGGCCGGCGATTGTCGATGACGGCGACGACGAGCGTGTCGAGATCGCGGCCAAAGGCGCGATGGTAGAGCATTGGACTTCGAACCCCGGGACTTCGTCCGCCGAACTTTCGGTATCGGGGCCAGCCTAGTGAGCGGCTCGTAAACAGACCGTCAAAGCCCCTCCCGGCCTCTCTGCGCCAAGGGCTGGGCTTGCCAATTTTCCACCGGGTTTCCACATACCATCCCCAGAGTTCCCCACCGCCACTTATGGTAGTCGCCCACAGGGTTTAGTGGTAAGTTAGGAGTTGCGTGCATACATATTGATGGTTGGGACGAATCGCCTCACGTTCTGCCGTTGCGCGCCTGGGAAGCGTGCGGGGACAAATTCCTGGGGGGGTAAGAGCAAAATGCGGATTGAGCGAAAATTCACCGAGGCGGGCAAGTCGCCCTATGCCGCTGTTCCGTTCCGGGAAAGCGCGAGCGAGATCCGTAACCCGGACGGCTCGGTGGTGTTTGCGCTTGAGCGTTTCCAGGTTCCAGCCCATTGGAGCGGCGTCGCGGCCGACATCCTCGCCCAAAAATACTTCCGCAAGGCGGGCGTTCCCTTAAAGGCGAAGCGGATCGAGGAGAATACCGTCCCCTCCTGGCTGTGGCGCTCGGTCCCCGACGAGGAGGCCCTGAGCCGGCTGCCCGAGGGCGAGCGCTATGGCTCCGAGATCGACAGCCGCCAGGTCTTTGACC
>JALHTP010000018.1 GCA_022865725.1 Methyloceanibacter sp.
CTGGATGATGCCCTCGGTCTGACCGGGATGGCTGGTGCGGTTCTGTCAGACGACCGCCGCGGCAAGAACACGCGCCACTTCCTGACCGGCCTACTGCGCCAATCCGTGTTCGGACGCCTCGCCGGGTACGAGGACGTGAACGACGCTAACCGCCTGGGACGCGATCCCGCCATGCGCTGGATCGTCGGGGGCAAGGCTGTCATGCGTGATGCGGCCTCGACGAGCCAGATGGGGCGCTTCGAGACTGAGTGGCTTGCGAGTGATGAGAACCTTGTCGCGCTTGCCGATCTCTCCGGGCGATGGATTGACCGGGTGCACAGCCGTCGCCCGCTGAACGGCATCGTGCTCGACATGGATTCGAGCGTAAGTCCGACCTACGGCGATCAGGAAGGTACCGCCTACAACGGCCACTTCGCCTGCACCTGCTATCATCCGCTGTTCGTGTTCAATCAGTTCGGCGATTTGGAACGCTGCGCGTTGCGTTCGGGCAACGTCCATTCGGCGCACGGTTGGAAGGACGTGCTGGAGCCGGTCGTGGCCCGCTATCGGGGCAAGTTCAAGCGCTGCTACTTCCGCGCCGATGCCGCCTTTGCGAACCCCGAGGTCTACAAGTTCCTGGAGGCCGAAGGCTACAACTATGCGATCAGGCTTCCCGCCAATCAGATTCTTCAACAGAGGATCGGCTACCTGCTCAAACGCCCGGTCGGGCGTCCCCCGAACCATGTGCGCCGTTACTACGCCAACTTCAGCTATCAGGCACAAAGCTGGAAGGCAGCGCGCCGCGTGGTGGCGAAGGTCGAGTGGCACTCCGGCGAGCTTTATCCCCGCGTCGGCTTCATCGTTACCAACCTGTCACGCCCGGCGGAGCGGGTCGTCGCCTTCTACAATCAGCGCGGCACAGCGGAGCAGTGGATCAAGGAAGGCAAGAACGCGATCAAGTGGACGCGGCTGTCATGCTGCTCGTTCGCCGCCAACGCTGTCCGGCTTCAGTTGCATGCGCTGGCCTACAATCTCGCCAACTTCATGCGGACGCTGGCTCTGCCGGAGGCGGTCAAGCAGTGGTCGCTGACGAGCCTGCGGGAGAAGCTCGTCAAGATCGGCGCCAAGGTCGTGCGCCATGGCCGCTACGTCATCTTCCAGATGGCCGAGGTCGCGGTGCCGAGGGAATTGTTCCAGGAAATCTTGCGGCTGATCGACGGACTGCGACCAAGACCGGCCCCAGCGTAGGACTGGCACGGTCGGATGCGTCATCACCACGGAGGGAGTGTGTCTGAATGACGGGAAAAAGGGCCAAATCGGCGGAGCGAACGTCGTTTGGGACGCCGGGCACGACGGAAACGCTGGGGGCACTGCACAGCCCGCCTGTGGCTTCCGGGGAACTCTGCCGTCTGCTACCGTCTACGCCGTTCCAGAGTTCATCTGGGGAATGTCGGTTTAATTCTTTATCTGCAAAAAAGTCCCGGCATCTTATGGTCGCCAGGATACAGACACGCCTCCGAGAGGACATGCCATGACAATGATGAGAGCGGCTTTTGTGCTCGCCGCATTGATGATCGGTCTTTCCCTGCCGACGCTTGCGACCCATGCAGCGGAACGCGGC
>JALHTP010000174.1 GCA_022865725.1 Methyloceanibacter sp.
CAGGCGGGAAGGGGTGCGCGCACCCTGATCGCCGCCAAAGGCGGGCGCATGGTTGTGATCGACGAATCCTACAACGCTAATCCGGCCTCCATGCGGGCCGCGCTCGCCACGCTCGGGCTTATGCCGCGGAGCGCGTACAACCGGCGCGTGGCCGTGCTCGGCGACATGCTCGAACTTGGCCCGGAAGGCCCGAAACTTCACACCGAGTTAGCGGAGTTCATTGACGGGGCGGGGGTAGATGTTGTCTTTGCCTGCGGCGAGCTGATGGGCTCGCTTTTTCAGGCTTTGCCCGCAAGCCGCCAAGGCGCCTATGCCAAGACCGCCGAGGGGCTTCAGCCCAAGCTTTTGGGCTCGGTAGGGCCGGGGGACGCGATCATGGTCAAGGGCTCGCTGGGCAGCCGTATGGCGCCGCTTGTCGAGGCCCTGAAGCGCCGTTTCCGCACGGACGCCGCGCCGGCGTAAACCGGGCCAGGGGAGGGGAAGAAGGCGATGCTTTATTGGCTGACCGAACTCACCCCTGGGCTCGCCGCCTTAAATATCTTCCGTTACATCACCTTCCGCACCGGCGGCGCGCTGATCACGGCGCTGCTGTTCGTGTTTCTGTTCGGGCCGAAGGTGATCAGGTCGCTCCGCGTCCGCCAGGGCAAGGGCCAGCCGATCCGCAAGGACGGCCCCGAGCGGCACCTCCTCCAGAAGCAGGGCACGCCCACCATGGGCGGGCTGATGATCCTGTCCGGCGTCACCTTCTCCGTGCTGCTCTGGGGCAATCTGCGCAACACCTATGTCTGGGTCGTGTTGCTGCTCACCCTCGTCTATGGCGCCGTCGGCCTCTACGACGATTATCTCAAAGTGACCAAGCAATCGGCGGAAGGCTTTCGCGGCCGCATCAAGATCATCATCGAGGCTGCCGCCGCCGTGGTCGCCACGGCCGTCATCGTCCATGCCGGCCAGGAGCCGCTGGCCACCTCGCTCGCCATTCCCTTCTTCAAGGGCGTGCTGATCGATCTCGGCTGGCTGTTCATCCCCTTCGGCGCCTTCATCATCGTCGGCGCCGGCAACGCCGTGAACCTGACCGACGGGCTGGACGGCTTGGCCATCGTGCCCGTGATGATCGCCGCCGCCACCTTCGGCTTCATCGCCTATCTCGTCGGCAACGTGCTGTTCGCCGACTATCTCCAGATCCATTTCGTGCAAGGCACCGGCGAGCTGGCCGTGATCTGCGGGGCACTGGTCGGCGCTGGTCTGGGCTTTCTCTGGTTCAACGCGCCGCCAGCTCTCATCTTCATGGGCGATACCGGCTCGCTGGCGCTCGGCGGCGCGCTCGGCACCATCGCGGTCGCCACCAAGCATGAGCTGGTGCTGGCCATTGTCGGCGGCTTGTTCGTGCTCGAGGCCGTTTCGGTCATCGTGCAAGTCGCCTCCTTCCAGCTGTTCGGCGTGCGGGTGTTCCGCATGGCCCCGCTGCACCATCATTTCGAGCAGAAGGGCTGGCCCGAATCGACGGTGGTCATCAGGTTCTGGATCATCGCCGTGGTGCTTGCGCTTGCTGGCCTCGCCACGCTGAAATTGCGCTAAGTTCCTCGACTATGATTCCCGTGACGATCTTCGCCGGCCGGGACATCGCGGTCCTCGGCTTGGGGCTGAGCGGGCTTGCCTCCGCGCGCGCCCTCAAAGCTGGCGGCGCCAATCCCGTGGTCTGGGACGATAAGCCAGAAGCGCGGGAGGCCGCCACCGCCGAGGGCTTCACGGTGCGCGATCTGGCGGGTGCCGACTGGTCCGGCTTTGCCGCGCTCGTGCTCGCGCCGGGCATTCCCTTGACCCATCCCCTGCCGCATTGGAGCGTCAAGCGCGCGACCGACGCGGGCATCGAAGTGATCGGCGATATCGAACTCTTCTTCCGCGAGCGGCAGCGGACAGCCGCGGCCGGCAAGGTCGTGGTCATCACCGGCACTAACGGCAAATCGACCACGACCGCGCTCACCGCCCATCTTCTCTCCGCTTCGGGAAAGCGCGTCGCGCTTGGCGGTAACATCGGCAAGGCCGTGCTCGACCTGGAGCCATTCGCCCCCGACCTGACCTATGTCATCGAGCTTTCGTCGTTCCAGATCGAGCTTGCGCCGGGGCTCAAGCCGGACGCGGCGGCCCTCCTCAACATCACCCCCGACCATCTCGACCGCCACGGCACGCTTGCGAACTATGCAAGCATCAAGTCGATGGTCTTCGCCCATCTTGGTGCGGGGGGTACCGCCGTGATCGGTGTCGACGACGCGCCGTCGCGCGCCATCGCCGAGAGCCTCAAGGGCCCCTTCGCCGTGAAGCGCATCGCCGTGGGCCGCCGCGTGGAGACGGGAATCTTCGCCGAGGACGGCGTGCTGCACGAGATGGAAGATGGCGCCGAGTCTGCCAGCATCGACCTCGCCGGCATCGGCTCGCTCAGGGGCGCGCATAATTGGCAGAACGCGGCCTTCGCCTATGCTCTTGCCCGCTCGCAAGGGCTCCCGGCCGCTTCGATCGCGCAAGGGCTGAAGAGCTTCGCCGGCCTCTCCCACCGCATGGAGCAGGTGGCGCGCCGCGGCAAGGTGCTGTTCGTCAACGACTCCAAGGCCACCAACGCCGACGCGGCGGGTAAGGCTCTGGCAAGCTTCTCCGACATCTACTGGATCGTTGGGGGCAGGCCGAAGGAGGGGGGCTTGGCGGGGCTTGAGCCTTTCTTCGGCGGAATTGCGCGCGCCTACCTGATCGGGGAGGCGGCGGAGGATTTTGCCCGCCAGCTCGGGAGCGCCGTCGATTACGTCCAATGCGGCACGCTCGACCGCGCCGTCGAAGCGGCTGCCGCCGATGCGAGCCGCTCCGCCGCCAAGGAGCCCGTGGTGCTATTGTCGCCAGCTTGCGCCTCTTACGATCAGTTCGCCAATTTCGAGAAGCGGGGCGAGGCCTTTCGCCAGATCGTCATGGCGCTCGACGGCGCCGAGAGCGTGAAGCCCGAGCAGGGGAAAGCGGCATGAGGCTCACCCGCGCCGACAAGAGCGTGCTCTCCGACTGGTGGTTCACCGTCGATCGGCTGATGTTCTTCGGGCTTCTGCTGCTGATGGGTGCGGGTCTCGTGCTCTCGCTGGCGGCGAGCCCGCCGATCGCCGCCAGGTACAATCTCGAGCCGTTCTATTTCGTGCGGCGCCAGGCGGCGCTGCTCTTGCCCGCGGTGGCGATCATGTTCGCGGCCTCAACCCTGACGCCGAAACAGATCAGGCGCGCGAGCCTGGTGATCTTCATCGTGGGCATCGCGCTGATGGCGCTGATCCTCGGGCTCGGGCCGGAGATCAAAGGCGCCAAGCGCTGGCTCCAGATCGGCTTCGTCTCGATTCAGCCGTCTGAGTTCGTCAAGCCGGCCTTCATCGTGCTGACCGCCTGGCTGTTCAACGAGAGCCAGAAGCGCCGCGATATCCCGGGCATCCAGTTGGCGGTCGCGCTCTATGCCATCTTCGCGGTGCTGCTGATTTTGCAGCCCGATTTCGGCCAGACCCTTCTCGTCACGCTCGTCTGGGGCGCGCTGTTCTATATGGCCGGCATCAATCTCGTCTGGATCGGAGCGCTCGGCGCTGCCGGCATCGGCGGGATCGTCTCGGCCTATCTGCTAGCGCCGCACGTCGCCTCGCGCATCGACCGCTTCCTCGATCCCGCCTCGGGCGACACCTATCAGGCCGACCGCTCGCTCGACTCTTTCCTGCATGGCGGCTGGTTCGGCAGGGGCCCCGGCGAAGGCACGGTGAAGAACATCCTGCCCGACTCCCATACCGACTTCATCTTCGCGGTGACGGCCGAGGAGTATGGGCTGATCGCCTGCCTGATCCTGCTCACGGTGTTTGCCTTCATCGTGCTGCGCGGCCTGTCGAAGGCCTCGCAGGAGCCCGACGGCTTCATCCGCCACGCCGTGGCGGGCCTCATCATGCTGTTCGGCCTGCAAGCCTTGATCAATATGGCGGTCAATGTCGGGCTGCTTCCCGCCAAGGGCATGACGCTGCCCTTCATCTCCTATGGCGGCTCCTCGCTGCTCGCCATGGCGCTGACCATGGGCTTCGCGCTCGGGCTCACCCGCAAGCGGCCCATGGCGGGGCGGCTGAACCGAGGCCCCGACGCAAGGCCGGATTCCGAGGCCGCCGGCATCAGGGAGCAGGCGGCATGACCGGCCGCCCGATCCTGCTCGCTGCGGGGGGCACGGGCGGGCATCTTTTCCCTGCCGCGGCCTTGGCGCAGGAGCTGAAGCGCCGGGGCTACGAGGTCGAGCTTGCCACCGATATCCGCGCCGAGAAATATGGTGTCGAGTTTCCGGCGCCCGCCATTCACCGCATTCCGTCCGCCACGATGACGAGCCGCAACCCGTTCGCCGTGGCGATGACCTTCTCCCGCCTCGGCATCGGTTTCGCCGGCGCGCTTCGCCTCCTGAAGGAGATCGAGCCGCGCGCCGTGATCGGCTTTGGCGGCTATCCGACGCTGCCGCCGATCATTGCCGCGCGCACCCTCAAGATCCCGACCGCGATCCACGAGCAGAATGCCGTCATGGGCCGCGCCAACCGGCTCCTATCGCGTTTCGTCGACCGCATTGCGCTCTCCTTCAAGCCGACCAAGCTGCTGCGGCCCGACGCGGAATCGAAGGCGCTTGTCACGGGAACGCCGGTGCGCGACGCCGTGCTGGCCTATCGCGAGGTCCCCTATTTGCCGCCCGAACCGGGTCAGCGCCTGCTGCTTCTCGTCTTCGGCGGGAGCCAAGGGGCGCGCTTCTTCTCCGAGGCCATGCCGCCGGCCCTTGAGCTGTTGCCGGCCGAGATGCGAGGGCGCCTGACCGTGATGCAGCAGGCGCGCGAGGAGGATCTCGACGAGTTGCGCGAGGCCTACAAGAAGGCCGGCATCGCCGCGCATGTCGCGCCCTTCTTCCGCGACCTGCCCGAGCGGGTCGCCAAGGCCCATCTCATCGTGGCAAGAGCCGGCGCCTCCACCGTGGCCGAGATGATGGCCATCGGCCGGCCCTGCCTGCTGGTGCCGCTGCCGCATGCCCTTGACAACGATCAGCTCGAAAACGCAACTCGCCTGCAAGAAGGCGGCGGCGGCTGGTGCGTGCGCCAGAAGGAGCTCAGCCGCGAGCGCCTCGCCGAGGAGATCCGCGGGCTGCTCGCATCGCCGGAAGTTTTGGCGGGGGCGGCGGCGAAGGCCAAAGCCATGGCCGTGACCGACGCGGTGAAGAGGCTTGCCGACCTCGCCGAGGAGCTCGCGCGAGCCAAGCAGTAGTGGTGTAGAGTCCGAGCATGCATCTCCCAGACCCCGACCAGGCAGGCCTGTTCCACATCGTGGGCATCGGCGGCATCGGCATGAGCGCCATTGCCGAGGTGATGCACACGCGCGGCTACCGCGTGCAAGGGAGCGACCTCAAGGACGGCGCCAATCTCGAACGCTTGCGCGCCCGCGGCATCTCCTGCCTGATCGGTCATGACCCCGGCAACGTCGAGGGCGCGGGCCATCTCGTCATTTCCAGCGCGGTGAAAGCCGGCAACCCCGAATTCGAGGCGGCCAAGGAACGCGGCCTTCCGATCATCCGCCGCGCCGAGATGCTGGCCGAGCTGATGCGCCCCTGCGCCACCGTGTCGGTCACCGGCACCCACGGCAAGACCACCACCACCTCGCTCATCGCCGACCTGTTCAAGGGCGCCGGGCTCGACCCCACGGTGATTGCCGGCGGCATCATCAATGCCTGGGGCACCAATGCCCGCATCGGCAAAGGCGAGTGGATGGTGGTCGAGGCCGACGAGTCGGACGGCACCTTCCTGAAGCTACCCACCCAGATCGGCGTCGTCACCAATATCGACCCCGAGCACATGGATTACTGGCCGTCGGTCGAGGCGCTGCATCAGGCCTTTCTGCAATTCATCGAGGCGATCCCGTTTTACGGGGTTGCCGTCGCCTGCATCGATCATCCTGTGGTGCGCGAGCTGCTCGCCAAGCTCGGCGGCGCCGCCAATGGGCGCCGCACGCTGACTTATGGTGTCGCGCGCGACGCCGATATCAGGCTCTCTAATTTGCGCCCCGATCACAACGCCATCACCTTCGATGCCGATCTCGGCCCGGCGGTAAAGGGCGGCGCGCGCAAGCTCGAAGATCTCATGCTGCCCGTGCTCGGCCACTACAATGCGTTGAACGCGCTCGCCGCGCTGGCTGCGGCCACCGAGGCGGGCGTCAGCGACGAGGTGATCCGCCAGACCTTCGCGAACTTTTCCGGCGTGAAGCGGCGCTTCAGCCGCGCCGGCGAGTGGCAGGGCGTCGTCGTCTATGACGATTACGCGCATCATCCGGTGGAGATCGCCGCGGTCCTTCGCGCCGCGCGCATGGCCGGCAACGGACGCATCATCGCCGTGGTGCAGCCGCATCGCTATACTCGCCTCCAGTCGCTGTTCAACGAATTCTCGGCCTGCCTCGACGATGCCGATATCGTCATCGTCACCCCGGTTTATTCCGCGGGCGAGGCGCCGATCCCCGGCATCGATCGCGACGAGCTGGCGTCCGGCTTGCGCCGCCACGGCCATCCCAATGTGCTGACCGTCGATGACGCGGAGACATTGGTGGAGACCGTCGCCTCTGTCGCCAAGTCGGGCGATCTGGTGGTAGGGCTTGGCGCCGGCACCATCACCGACTGGATCAACGCGCTTCCGAGGAACCTCGAGCAGCGGGGACGGGCTTGAACGGAGCCGACCTCGAAAGCCGGCTTGTCGTCAGCTTGCCTGAGCTGCGCGGGCGGCTGAAGGCCGAGGCGCCGCTCAAGGATTTTACCTGGTTCAGGGCGGGCGGTCCGGCGGAAGTGCTCTATTCGCCCGCCGACGAAGCCGACCTTGGCTATTTCCTGCGCGAGACGCCGTCCGGCATCCCCGTCACCATCATCGGGCTCGGCTCGAACCTTCTGGTGCGCGACGGCGGCATCGAGGGCGTGGTGATCCGGCTTGGCCGTGGCTTCGGCGAGATCAGGATCGAGGACGATCACAGACTCCGCGCCGGCACGGCCGTGCCCGACGTGAAGGTGGCCCGCGCCGCCGCCGATGCCGGGATCGCCGGCCTCTCCTTCTATCGCGGCATTCCGGGCTGCGTCGGCGGCGCGCTTCGCATGAATGGCGGCGCGCATGGGCGCGAGACCAAAGAGGTGCTGGTCGAGGCCCGCGCCGTCGACCGCCAGGGCGGCATCCATGCGCTCCCCGTCGCCGAACTTCATTATGATTATCGCCATTGCGGCGCGCCGGAAGATTTCATCTTCACCGAGGCGCTGTTCCAGGGCGAGCCGGGAGAGCCCGAAGCGATCCTCGCCGAGATGGACGGCATCGCCGCCTATCGCGAGCAGGCCCAGCCCATCAAGAGTCGCACCGGCGGCTCGACCTTCAAAAATCCTCCAGGAAAGAAGGCCTGGCAGCTTATCGACGCGGCGGGCTGCCGGGGCTTGATGGTGGGCGACGCCAAGGTCTCCGAGATGCATTGCAACTTCCTCATCAACGAGGGCAATGCCACCGGCGCCGACATCGAGACGCTCGGCGAGACGGTGCGCGCGCGGGTCAAGGAAACGAGCGGGATCGAGCTCGAATGGGAGATCAAGCGTCTCGGCATCCCTGGGTAAGCCCTTGCGAGAGACAACTCCACGGTGTCATGCCCGCGTAGGCGGGCATCCAGTAAACCCCGTGTCGCAAGCAGGACTCCACGATGGTACTGGATCGCCCGGTCAAGCCGGGCGATGACAATATCGAGGTACGATTCATTCCTACCAACCGATGGGGCGTTGCATGCCTGATAAGCAAATTCACGTCGCGGTGCTGATGGGCGGCTTGTCGTCGGAGCGGGAGGTGTCGCTCCGCTCGGGCGCCGCCTGCGCCGGCGCTCTCGAAGCCCAGGGCTACCGCGTGAGCCGCATCGATGTGGACCGGAACGTCGTCGTCCGCCTCGCCGAGCTGAAGCCCGATGTTTGCTTCAACGCGCTGCATGGCCGCTATGGCGAGGATGGCTGCATCCAGGGCGTGCTGGAAACGCTCGGCATCCCCTACACCCATTCCGGCGTGCTCGCCTCCGCGCTGGCCATGCATAAGGAGCGGGCCAAGGCCGTGCTCGCCGCGGCCGGCGTGCCGGTGGCCGAAAGCCGCGTGATCTCCCGCGCCGAGGCCGCACGCGCGCATGCCATGCCCCCGCCTTACGTGATCAAGCCGCCCACCGAGGGGTCGAGCGTCGGCGTCTATATCGTGCGCGAGGACCAGGCCCATCCCCCTCAGGAGCTCACCTCGGCCGAGTGGACGCTGGGCGAAGAGGTCATGGTCGAGCGCTATATCCCCGGCCGGGAGCTGACCTGCGCCGTCATGGGGGAGGAGGCCTTGGGCGTGATCGAAATCCGCCCGGCGGAGGGTTTGGCCTTCTACGATTACGACGCGAAATATGCCCCGGGAGGCTCAATTCACGTGCTCCCGGCACCGCTTAAACCAAATGTTTACCAATTGGTACAGAAGCTGTCCTTGGCGGCTCACAGGGCATTGGGCTGCCGAGGGGTCAGTCGCTCCGACTTCCGTTTCGACGACCGGCCAGAGGGCACGGGTGAAATGATCTGTCTCGAGGTCAATACCCAGCCCGGCATGACGTCGACGTCGCTTGTGCCCGAGCTTGCTGCCTATAGCGGGCGCTCGTTTGGCGAGCTTGTCCGCTGGATTGTGGAGGACGCGTCGTGCGATCGCTGAACCCCGAGAGGGGAAGGGTTAGGAGCCGGGGCTCGCAAGAGACCCTTCTTGCGCGTGGGATTGCGTCCCAGCGCAAAGGCTCCAGCCGCTTGCCCGTGCTCGCGGTAACGCGCCGCCTCGTCACGCGAAGCCCGCGATCGATCCGCCTCGCCCGGATCGGGCAGGATCGCGTGCGCGGCAAATGGCTCATCCTTTGCGTCCTTTTCCTCGGCAGCGCCGTCGTCTATGGCGCCATCGTCGGCGGACAAACCGCCAAGGCTTACGACGCGCTGACCGGCGGCATCGAGCATCTCGCGGTCGTTGCCGGCTTCGGCGTGAAGCGGATCACCGTCAACGGCCAGCTGCATGCGACCGACGCCGCGATCACGGCCGCGCTGGCGGCCGGCCCCGACACCATGATGCTCGGCTTCGACACCGATGCCGCCAAGGCGCGCCTCGAAGCGGTGCCATGGATCAGGCACGCGCAAGTCATGCGGCTCCTGCCCTCGACCCTCCAGGTGGTCGTCGAGGAGCGGACGCCTTACGCCATCTGGCAGAACAAAGGGCAGACCTATGTGGTCGACGCCGAGGGCATC
>JALHTP010000175.1 GCA_022865725.1 Methyloceanibacter sp.
CTCTGGCGCGCGCGGAGCAAGAGCTGCGGCGCCTCTTCACTCGACACGCCGAACTTGCCCTCGAGCGGAATGAGACTGTGGGTATTGGGACAGGCCACGCGAAGGAAGAGATTGAGGTCCTCCGCTCCGCCGGTCTCTTGAACGATCTTGTCGAGCTCCTCGTCGCTGTCGAAGGCGAAGCTCCTGACGCCGAAATCGCGATAAGCGCGCACGATCGCGCCCCGCGACTTTATGGGATTCATAAAATAGAGCTCGGCGCCCGGAATCCGCGCCACGCGCTCGATCTCGACAAGGGAGGCCACGTCGAAGGCGCGGATGCCCGCTTCGACCAAGGCGTCGAGCACCTCGGGCGCGTCGTTCGCCTTGACGGCGTAGAGCACCCGGCCAGGGAAGTTGGCGAGGAACCAGTTCGCCGCCCGGAGAGCGGCATGCGGCCTTAACGCAAGGACCGGCCGCTCTGGCTGGCGATGACGGAGAAACTCCACGGCAGAAGTGAAAACGTCCATCCCATGTCCACTCCCACACGAGATTGAGATTGTCAGTGCTGCCCTTGAGCGAATCGCCTACGAGCCTCTTCGTCCCGTATGAAATCTTGCGGCCAATGTAAAGCGCTTTTCGCGCGCTCCCCCAATAATTTGTCGCAAGGCGTGCCTACAAGATGCGCACCGTCAAACGACACAAGTTACGGTCTACTCTGAGTTGGGTGCGGCAGGGGCCGTCCGAGCGCTGGTGAGCACGCTCGTGGCGGCACTGGAATAGACCGGATGCTGGAGCAATCCGAAGCTCTTGCGCGCCGCGAGATCGACGAACGCGGCGGTGAAAACATAGATCTCGGCGCTGTCGAGCTCGCCGTCGCCATTGCCGATCGGCGGAAGATCGGCGCTGCCGGCAAGCCCCTCGATCAGATAGCGGGTGAAGAGTCCGATATCGTACGTTATGTCGACCAGCGTGCGCTGCCCCCGGTCCGAGGCGGCAAGCACCGTGAGCCCGGGCATCGGAGACCGCGGGAGCGCGGTGTTCATCGTCTCGGGCAGGTTGGGCGGCAGCACATAGGCGCCGTGATCGCGCCCATACTCCGTCTCGAGCAGAACCAGCACCGACTTGGCGTCAAGCCGCGCGAGATTGGCATAGAGCGTCGACAGTCTGTAGCCGCCGACCTCCTCTCGATAAGGCTCGATGTCGACCGGCAGGAGATAGGTCTCGGTCTGCGCGACGTCGGTGGCGCCGTGCCCCGAATAATAGACGAGCACCTTGGCGTTGGGCTCGGTCTCGACGAGGCGCGCGAGATCGCCCTCAAGACCGGGCCCTGCCCCGAACAGTTTTTCGAGATCGGCCTTCTTGGCGTCCCTGACGTCGATGATGTTGTCGGGGCGGTAGCCGAGATGCTCGGTAAGGAAGGAATACATGGCGCCCGCGTCGTTCTGCGAGGTCTCGCTCGGCGGCAACATGGCGTAATTGCGATTGCCGATGATGACGGCGACCGCGTCGGGGTCCTCTTCCGCCGGCGGCAAGGCCCGGTAAAGCTCGCGCACCCGCGTATAGGACTTCAATGGGTCGCCGGCCCCGCTCCCATAGCGGGGGAGCTGCCGCGGCGGCGTGGCGCAGAGCTCGACATTGCCCGCGCGCTCGATGCGCCGCACATCGTCGAGCGCGAGATGGCCTTCGATCGGCACGCAGGCGCGGCACCACACCACCCCGCTCTTCGCTTGCAACTCATCGAGCTGGACCTGGCTAAGGCCCTTGGGCGGTGGCAGGCAGGCCCTCTCGCAGCGATTGACGGCAACGCCGGGACCATGCGCGCGGCGGAGCAGCGCGATGAGATCCTCCGGCAGACAATCGATATCGAGGCTTGGTCCCGGCTCCTCCGCGGCCTCCTCGCCCTCAGGCGAGGCCACAGGGGCAGCGTCGGGCGCCACCTGCGGCTCCGGCTGATCGGCTTGTGGCGCCGCGGCCTGGAGCGCCGCGGTCGTCTCGGGACAGAGCTGATCGAGCTTCTGCCGCACC
This sequence comes from Methyloceanibacter sp., assembly GCA_022865725.1. Taxonomy (GTDB): domain Bacteria; phylum Pseudomonadota; class Alphaproteobacteria; order Rhizobiales; family Methyloligellaceae; genus Methyloceanibacter. Next base: position 2,005 of record JALHTP010000175.1, read on the forward strand.
GGCTCAGCCAGGAGATCGCTGTAGCCGCCAAGCCCATGGTCGTGCTTGAAATTCCAATAGGCGGTCCAGGTCGCGCGGCCCCGCTTACCGTCGATCGCACCCTTGTAATAACCGAGTTCCGCCAGGCAGCTCTGCACATGCGCGATGGCTTCGACCTGCTCAGGCGTGAGCACTTCGGGTGTGGTGGGCGAGGCCCCGGCGCGGGCGGGCTCCGCCCAAAGGCCGGGCTGCGCCGGAGCCATAATGGGCGGCGCGCCTTGCGCCGTCCTTGCCCGGCGCTCCCCCCTACTTTCGGCGTTCGACGCCTCCGAGAGGGCCGCCAAGCCGGCAGCGACAAAAATGAGCCCGAACACCAGGCCCTGTACGGTTCCCAATCTCCCCGCCATGGGATCCCTCGACGCTCCGCCGCGAGCGCATTACGCGAACATTACTCACTCTAGCATAGTCGTCTTTCGCCGGGGGCAGAGGTCCCCGACACGAGGTCTATTTGACCTCAAGCTTGATCGCCGTGCGCGACAAAATATCTGAGGTCGGCGCACCCGGCGCTTCGGCCACGACCCCTTCCTTCTTCCCGTCCGGCTTCTGGCCCGACTTGCCTTTGCCCTCGGCGATCTTCTCGGCGCCCTCGACCACGATCTGCCTGGTGAGGAAGTCGCGATAATTGCCGAGCTCGGTGAACTGGCGCTTCTTGAAATCGTGCTTGATGCCGTCGGCCTCCTTGCCGGTGGCATTGCACACCGCGATCACCGTCTCGCTTCCGGGATCCTTGAGGCGGAACTGGAACGGCGCGTCGGCGCCCGGGAACTGAGCCTCCTTGCCCGCCGGCAGGAGATTGTCCTGCTGGAACTTGTTCGGGAAGATCACGGTGCCCTCGCCCTTGCCATCGACATTGATCAGCGTGAGGTGGCAGTCCTCCTTCGACTTGATGGTGAAGATGGGCAAGTCGTTCACTTTATACGCGCTCTTGTCTGAGGTGAGAGCGAGATCGAAATCGTGGGTCTCCTCCTTGCTCTTGCCGCCGACGGTCGCCACGCCAGGCCCGGCCGCGATGTCGATCGGCTCGTTGTCGGACACTTTCACGATCAGATCCTTGAACTCGGCTTCGAGGATCTCGCGCGGCAGCACGCCCTGCTCGAGCCTACGCCGAAGCTGTTGTGCCTCGCCGCCGGCATCGCTTAGCCCTTGCGCGAAGGCATCCGCCGCCAGGCCGTATTCGGCCGCGGCGATCTTGAGGTCGATCGACTTCTCATAAGCTTTGGAGAGATAGTTGATGCTTTCGACGCCGACCTTCTGCGAGTCGAGCTCGGGGTCGAGGCCGGCACGGGTCATGGCGCTGCGGAAGCGGCCGGCATCCTCGTCGAGCAGCGCCTTGAACTCCTCAGGCGTGGGATAAAGCGCTTCGACCTGCTCGCGGATCTCCTTCGAGAAGATGCGGTCGTGCAGCACATGCTGGCGGATATCGTCGGTCGCCTGCCTTATGCCCTGGTTGTGGCAGCCCATGCAGGAGATGCCGTTGGTCACCGCGCGATCGAGCTGACTGTCGTCGAGCACGATCTCGGTCGGTCCCTTGTCGAGTCGGCCCCCCTTGGCCGTGTTCAGATAATAGGCCTGGAAGCCGTTCGGCAGGCTGAAGATGGACTCACCGCCGTCATGCCTGAAGGCGTCCGCGCCGTCGGGACCTAACGGGTGGATGAAGAGGCTCTGCTCCGGCTTGTCGCCCTTGAAATCGTACGAGGTCCAGAAATAGCCGGTGGCGATCGCATGGCGCTCGATCAGCCGGTTATGTTTGGAGACGCCGGATTTCTGGAAGCCCGCGCGCTTGGCGAGGAACTTCTCGATATCGCTCTTGATATCGACGTCGGAGTCTTTCTCCAATTCGGCAAAGGTCTGCGGCAGCTTGAGCAGATCGTAATAGAGCGGCGGCCGCGAAGCGGTGAACGCAAACCAGTCGCCCCTGAGCCAGGGCAGCGGCGTGCCCGTGAGCGAGGCCACGGTGTCGTAGGCCGTCACGTCGGGCTTCATGGCGTAGGGGTAGGTACCGATGATCCGGTCCCAGTCGGCGTCCGTCCAATCGAGATCGTCCAGGTTAAAGGCGATGATCGTCTTCTCCGGATCGATCGTGCGCATCTTCAAGACGTCGGAGTTGCGGCTCAGACTGTTGAGCAGCTTCACCACGCCTTGCCGGTAGCGCACCATGTCGGTCTCTTCGGCGCAGGCCGAGTAGAAATTCGACAGCGTGATGTAGCGCATGCCTTTGCGGCGATGCTCCTGCCGCTGTTCGAGGTCGGCAGCAATCTCGGTGACCATCGTCTCCTCGTCGATCACCTTGCGGCCGGTACAGGCGGCCACGGCGACGTCGCCCAAGCTCTTGATCCAATCGTAGACCGCTTGGACCTCCGCCTCGCTGGGCTCGGCCTTGCAGTCGAATTCCTGATAACAGTCGTAGGGCATCTCCTTCTTGGCGATCTGGATGAAGAGGTGAGAGCCGTCAGGATTGCCCGGAAGGATAAAGTTGGGATCGCGTGCCAGCTCCGCGAGATGCAGAACGTTGCCGAAATTCTTGGCGGGCTTGGCCCGTTTCAACGTGGGGCCCGCCTGATGGCAGCGCGAGCAGTTTTTCTCCAACGCATTGAAGGCGGCGAGAGCCACCTTGTCGCTCGGGACGTCGATTTCGCCGGACTTGACCTTGTCTATGGCGGCATCGCTCTCGAGCGACGCCTGCTGAGACTCTGACGCGCCCTTCGACTCCGCTCTGTCCTCATCGTCTGCATCAGGAGAGGCTGCGTCCGGGGGCGCCTTGTCCTTCTCGGCAGCCTTGTCGTCGGTGGCGCCGGCCTTGGACCCGGCGGCCTCATCTGCCGGCGCGGTGTCCTCGCCGGAAGCGTCCGACGCGGGCGCCGCCGGCTCGCCGCCGGTGTCCTCTTGCGGAGAGGCAGAGTCCGCCTCGCCGGAATCTTTCGCGGGCGCCGTATCGCCTGCCTCCGCGCCAGCCAATCTCAGCGTTGCCGGTTCACCGGCAAGCGGGCTGCTCGAGCCCAACACCAGGCACGCGAGCGCCAAGCTCGCGAGCGCGGCAATCGGAAAGGTCCAACGCCGAGTCATGGGGAACCTCCCTTTGCATGGAAAGCCGGCGATTGTTCTCTCCCTAGCGGCCGGCAACTGAACGCGGCATGAACGGAGATGCCGCGCGCCACGCGGGTCTAGGCCCCTCTTGCTCTGCCCGGAAGTCTCCACATCAGCCTCCCGCGCCCGTGTAAATGTCCAATATCCCGATCTGCGCCTCCTGGCCGGAAAGCGCCTCCTCGAGCAGCGGCCGCAAGGCTTCCGCCCTTTGCGCCGTGGTCATCGAGGATAAAGCGGCATGCAGGTCCGCGAGATCGTTCTTCGAGAAGATTGCCACCATATGTTCCGCCCCGTAAGGGGGTCTGTCCACCTTGAATGTCTCATGCACCCCTTCTTGGCTCCAATCCTTGGTGGCTTCCGCCCGCTTGGCAGGGTCGGGAATGAAGAATTCGACGCGGCCGTCGGGCGGCAGGTTGAACAGCGTGAGATGCGGATATTTGGCGCCGTCGACCGCGATCTCGACGCGCTCGCCGATGGCGTAGCGCTGATTGCCGGTCACGACCTTCGCCGGCAGGGGCGAGAGCGCCGCCTGTTGATTGAGCCATTTCAGCGCCGCCCATTTGGAGACGACACCTTTGATGCTTTGCGCATCCACGTTCTCGGCGACCACGCCGCCGACCACGTGCTCGACCTTGCCGCTGGGAACGGACCAGATGAGGTCGGCTGTCGCCTTGTCGGGGACGATGGTCACGAAGGGGAGATCGGCCACGGCGCCCGCCTCGCCCCCTTCCACCGCGAGCTTGAGCTTCAGCGCCGCGGAATCGGCCGGCGCTTCCGTCTGTGCGCCGATATCGCGGAGCGTCACCAGCGGCACCGAGCGCGCGCGCAAGGGGAGCACTTGCGGGGTCTGCTGGCTCTCCACCAGCGCATGCACCGCCGGCACGATATAGCCGAGCAGCTCGAACTCGCTCACCTCGCCGTCGCCGTTCTTGTCGGCGCGGCCCTCGAGCGCGCGCGAGAAGGCCCAGCTCAAGGCGCCGCGCTTCTTGCCGTCGATCGTCACCTCCGGCGTCAGCTTGTCCTCGGCGACGGCGCCGACAAAGGTGACCGTGTTGAAGTCGGTCTCGCCGAGCTTGGCGAATTCCTCCGGCGCCGGCGTGAGCTGGTCATCGGTGATCGCCGGGAAATTCCCTTTGCGGAACTTCACGCCGGCAGCGCTCGCGCTTCGCTCCATGCCGCCCGAATGACAGGAATCGGCGACGAGCACGACTTTGACGTGCTTGTCGTCGGCTTGCTTCATCCATTCGAAGCTCTCGTCGTCAACGATCCGCTCACGCGTGTCAGGCCCGTGCGGCTGGTATCCGCCAAGCAAGAAGGTCTCGTTGAGTCCGTCGGCCTCGTCGTGGCGCCCGGCGGGCTCAGGCTCCTGGCCCCCGTGGCCCGCATAACTGAAGACGATGGTGTCTCCCGCCTTAGCTTTGCCGACCAGCTCGCCCCAAGCCGCGACGATGCGCTCCTTGCTCGCATCGCCATTGACGAGGCGGACCACCTCGCGGGCGCCAAGGCGGTTCAGTGCCTGCCCCACGTCGTTCGCATCGTTCACCGCGCCGTCGAGATCGTTGACGGTGCCGACATAATCGTCGATGCCGATGACGAGGCCGTAAAGCTCGGCGCCCGCTGCTGGCCTCGCGGCACAGAGGATAAGGGACGTCATCAGCGCGCAAGCGACGATTCCACCAAGGCCCTGGCGCTTGCTACGCCGCTCACTCATGACGCTTACCACTCACTCCGGGACATCGTGTTCTTGCTGGCCGTTGCCGCCTTCGCCGGCGGGCTCGGGAGTCTCGGCGGGCGCGGCGCCGTCCTCCTCCTCCTCGTCGTCCTTCTTCTGCTCCGATTTGGGCACAGCGTCGGGCCGCGCCGGCAGCGACTTGATATAGGCGGCGATGGCCTTGCGGTCCTCAGGCGTGAGCTGCGCCATGTTCTCCTGCACCGGCGCCATGGTCTCGCCGATGACGTCGAAGTCGGGCGTGTTCCCCGTCTCGAGCAGATAGGCGATGTCGTCTTGGCTCCACTCGCCGAGGCCGTCGTCGCTCGGCGTGATGTTGGGCACGGTGCCTTTGCCTTCGGGATTCTTAGCGCCCGCGAATTCCTCGTCCTTGACGATGCCGCCGAGAATGTTGCGCGAGGAATGACACTCGACGCAATGGCCCGGACCCCGGACAAGATAGGCGCCCCGGTTGAGTTCGGCGCTCGCGTGCGGGTCTGGGACGAAGCTCTCGCCGTCGACATAGAGTCTATGCCAAAGCCCGAGCCCGCGGCGAATGTTGAAGGGAAAGCCGAGCTCGTGCGGCGGCACCTCGCTCTTCACCGCCGGCAGGCTGTCGAGATAGGCCTTGAGGTCGATCAGGTCCTCATAGCTCATGCGCTGATAGGAAGCGTAGGGAAAGGCCGGATAGAGATAAGAGCCGTCGGGGGCGACCCCCCGCTTCATGGCATTGACGAAATCGACCGTCGTCCAATTGCCGATGCCGGTCTCCTTGTCCGGGGAGATGTTGGGCACATGGAAGATGCCGAACGGCGTCTTCAGGCAGCGCCCGCCCGCAAGCACGTCCTTCTCTTTGGTCTTGAGATCGTCGCAGCCCTTGACCGGCGCGGCGTGGCATTCCGCGCAGCCGGCTGCCGTGAACACATATTTGCCGTTGGCGAGGTCGGGCGCGTGAGCCGGAAGCGCCGACGCCGGCACGGTGGCCGGAATCGTCAGTAGATAAAAGACGAGCGCGCCTGCGACCGCAAGGGCAAGCAGCGCCAGCAATGCCTTGCGCAATCCTCTCCTCCCTGATTGGCCCGCGGCGGCAGCTGACCCGCGCCGCGACCTGCCTCTATTCCTTCTTGACGCGATAGGTCTGGTGGCAGTCCTTGCACACTTTGGTCATGTCGTTGAAAGCGGCGCTGAAGGCGCCCTCCCCTTGCGCCGCCGCGCTGGCAGCTTTGGCGCTGGCGTCCTTGAGCTTCTGCGCGGTCGCCTTGAACCCGTCGAAGTCCTCCCAGATCTTGGGCGACGCCTCGCTGTCGGCGACGGCGCCGTGCTCTGTGCCTTTCGGGAACAGCTTCACATATTGGTCGGGCACGTCGCTGATATCGGTCATGGCCTTTCCCGCCTTGGCGGCATCGAACGGGACGGTGCCCTTCACCATGTCCCCTCCGACTTTGGCCGCCGGCCGCACGATATCCTTCATCAGATGGCGTCGCTCCTTGACGGCCGCGGCAAGATCCTCCGCCGAGATTGCAAGCGTAGTGTAGACGGCGACTCCCGCGAAGACACAGGCAACCAGCATCACTTTCTGCATGACCCTCTCCAGATTAATCGGGCACGGTTTCTCGGGCCCGGTCTCTATCTCAACCCTGACATGATTTGAATTGGCGGCGCCTCTCCGGGGGCAGGACGTCAGCCCCCGTTGCGGATCATATAATCGAGCAACTGAGGCGACGGGCGCCCATCGACCGGCAAGCGATTGGAATATTGATATTGGCTGATCGCTTCGGCCGTGCGCTGGCCATAGACGCCATCCGGCGGACCCGGATTGTAGCCGAGCTGCAAGAGCGCCGACTGCATGTCGTAGACGAGATTGCCACCCGGCGGAGGAGCGCTGTAATACGCGCGGCGCTGTCGATTGTTGTCGGCCTCGATCGCGCCGGCAACGACGCCGACGCCCGCACCGATCGCCGCACCGCGGCCCGCACCTTTGCCGCCGCCGATAATGCCTCCTATAATCGCGCCCGTGACTCCGCCTTGGATCCCGCGCTGGATCACTTGCGCGGAAGCCACGCTTGGCTGTAGCGCCCAGCCGATAGTGAGCGCGGCTGCGAGCGTCAGGCTGTGCTTCGTCAAGCGAATGGCAATGGCGGCGTGACTTCTCATTGACGTCCTCCTCCTCGCGCTCGCCATCTCAAGGCAAGCGCCGTCTCGCCGGTCCCCCCTTCCGGCGCCTTCGCTGCGGCACGGGCACATTCTGCCACAGTCGAAGCGTACCCCGCCAGCCAGCTTGACCCGAGACTTCATGGGACGAGCGTTCATGACACGAGCGTTCATGGCATGGGGATCGCGCGGCCTTCATTAAGGACGTCCCATCCTCTTAGGACCGCTGGCCTCCCCGCAATCGCCAAATACCAGCGCTTCACATTGGGATGGTCGGCGAACTCGATCCTCTGCCAGGCGAAGCGCGAGATCCAGGGCCAGATGGCGATGTCGGCGATGGAGTAATCGCCGGCGACATACTCGACTTGCGCCAGGCGCCGGTCGAGCACCCCCCAAAGCCGCTTCGCCTCCTTGGCATAGCGCTCCTCGGCATAAGCGCTCTTGCCCGGATTGAACTTCACGAAATGATGGACCTGGCCGAGAAATGGTCCGGGGCCGCCCATTTGCCACATCAGCCACTCGACCACGCGCCATTTGGCCGGGAAGTCCTGCGGCCACAGCCTGCCGGTCTTCTCGGCGAGATAGAGCAGGATCGCGCCAGACTCCATGAGATGGAGCCCGGTCTCAGTGTCGACGATTGCCGGGATCCTGTTGTTGGGGGCGATCTTGAGAAAATCCGGCGCGAACTGCTCGTCCTTGGTGATGTCGATGGGGTGGACGCAGTAAGGGAGTCCGACCTCCTCCAGCATGATCGACACCTTCTGCCCGTTCGGCGTCGTCCAGGTGTAGAGCTCGATCATGGTCCCCCGCGGTCGCCTAGCGCAGCGCAACAACGCATGCCCGCGAAACGCCGCCCTGTCAAAGGCGCGCGAGCCATCACTTCGCAGTTGCGGAAAATTTGATTCACCAAGTGTTCATCCCTCGGCCTCCCTATCGCCCAGAACCTGTCGCTCCCGCGCCACAGGAGACTGTTAGCCATGAGCTCATGAGCGTCGCGGATCAACGCGAGCGCCTAGGGAGGATTCGAATGCTCAATTGTGCCCATGTCGATCGTCAACAGAAGGGCGCGGCTTCACCCCGATCGAGCTTCGCCCGTTATGCGATCTACTACACGCCGCAACCTGGGACCGCGCTTGCAGCATTCGGACGCTCATGGTTCGGCCGTGCCAATGACGGCGTCACCTTACAGGCCTTTTCCGATGCGGGGCTGTCCGGCACGAGCTTCGCCAAGCTTGCCGTGGCACCCGGCCGCTATACGGGACTGCATGCCCTGTTCCGGGCGCCATTTGCGCTTCGCGACGGCATTGGCGCCGACGCGATCAAGGCGCGGCTCATCAGTTTTGCCGCCCGCCGCAAGCCCGTCGAGACGGGCCCCTTGACCTTGTCGCGCGCGGGCCGCTTTCTCGTGCTGCGTCCGGTCGAGGCGCGGCCTTCGCTTGACTGGCTTGCCGCACAATGCGTCGCCTCCTTCGAGGATTTCGCCGCTCCGCCTTCCGACACCGAGCGCGCCGAACATGCGAGCCCCAACCTCAGCGACTATCAGCGCCTGCTGCTTGAGAGCTTCGGCGATCCTCATGTGCTGAGCGAATATCGCTTCTCGATCACCCTCACCGGCCCGCTAGACGCCGCGCATCTGGAGCGTGTGGCGCAGGCGCTCTGGCCGGTGCTCGAGGAGATCTGCGCGTCCGGCGTCACCGTCGACGGCCTGTCGCTGTTTGGCGACGGCGGCGGCCCTTCGCCGATGCGCCTCATCGGCCGCTATCGCCTCGGGGCCCAGACCTAAGGGAGCGCAAAGCGGCACCCCTCGGCGTGGGCCAAAGTTTTGACACACAGGCACCTCACCCTCTTCCCGCTGGGGACAACGGGGATGCCGATGCCTGACTATGAGGAAATCCTTGCCTTCCTTGCCGCGAATCCACCTCAGCTTGCCGCCGAGCGCGAGCTGCATGCCTCGCTGCTCGAGCTGATCGCGAAATGCTTGCGTTCGGACGCGATCTCGGACGAGGAGGACGAGGCCTTGACGGAAGGCTTGCCGCCGACCCGGCTGCGCTGGATGGATTTGAACTGATCGGCGAGGCTCGATCGCGGGGGTGCGCGCCTCGATGGCGAGATCATTTTCCTCACCTCTCCCCGCCCCGCTGACCTGGGTCTGCCGCGCGCGGCGCGGTGCCGCAAGACGCCCGGCCCATGGCATTTGCGTAACAAGGGCCAGGGGTGTTATCTGGAGCTAGATGGGCCGCCTGGGCGCTGGTTGGCCAGCATTTTCGCATCTTTCACAGGGAGTTGAGCGGCATCATGAGGGACAGCGTCGCCGTCAAGCATTCGGCCGAGCCTCAAGGGACTTTGGCTGACGATATCGTTCGCAGCTTCATCAAGAGCATCGATAGCGCCAAGCAGTCCGAGCAGCCTTATCGCAATTGGTCGCTCAAGGCCTGTTTCCCGTCCCATGTGGTGGATGACATCCTCGCGCTTCCCTTCGAGGCGCCGTCGCTTGAGGGCGTTTCCGGTAAGCGCGAGCTGCACAACAACACGCGCAGATATTTCGACGCCGACAACCGCAAGCTTTTCCCGGTCTGCGAGGCGGTGGCGCAAGCCTTCCAGGACAAGCGCGTGACGAGCCACATCGAGAAAACCTTCGGCACCGACCTCAAAGGCACCTATCTGCGTATCGAGTTCGCGCAAGACATCGACGGGTTCTGGCTCGAGCCGCACAGCGATTTGGGCGTCAAGCTCTTCACCATGCTGCTCTATCTGTCGAAGGACCCGAGCCACCACGATCTCGGCACCGACATCTACGACACCAACAAGAAGCGCGTCGGCCGCTCGCCCTTCGCGCCCAACGCCGCCATGATCTTCGTGCCCGCGGATGACACCTTTCACGGCTTCGAGCAACGCCCGATCAAGGGGGTGCGCACCTCGCTGATCATCAACTACGTCACCGATGAGTGGCGCGCGCGCGAGCAGCTGGCCTTCCCCGAAACGCCGATCGCGTAGCTGCGCTCGGTTCGACCTCCAGCTTACTGGACGTGTCATGCCCGCGAAGGCGGGCATCCAGTACCCCCTGCATTTGCATATGAAGCAGGTCGGTGATTACTGGATTGCCCGGTCGAGCCGGGCCATGACAATCAGTGGGTGGGGCATCTCCCAATGAGCAAAGTCGCGTGGATCGGGCTCGGGACCATGGGCTTTCCCATGGCCGGCCATCTCAAGGCGCGTGGAGGCCACGACGTCACGGTCTTCAACCGCACGCGCGCCAAGGCCGATGCGTGGGTCGCGCAATTCGGCGGAAGGCTGGCAGGCACCCCTGCCGAAGCGGCGGACGGCGCGGAGTTCGTCTTCGCCTGTGTCGGCAATGACGACGATCTCCGCGCGGTGACGCTCGGGCGAGACGGCGCGTTTCAAGCGCTCGGCAACGGCGCCGTCTTCGTCGACCACACCACGGCCTCGGCCAGGATCGCGCGCGAGCTGCATGCAGCCGCCAAGGACCGCGGCGGCGGCGCGCTCGATGCGCCGGTGTCGGGCGGCCAGTCGGGTGCCGAGAACGGCACGCTCACGGTGATGGTTGGCGGCGACGAAGAGGATTTTCGCAAGGCCCGGCCCGTGATCGAGGCTTATGCGCGGGCTGTCACTCTGATCGGACCCTCGGGCTCCGGCCAGCTCACCAAGATGGTCAACCAGATCTGCATCGCGGGGCTCATCGAGGGGCTTGCCGAGGCGCTCCATTTCGGCACGCGCGCCGGCCTCGATATCGAGAAGGTCATCGACACGATCTCCAAAGGCGCGGCGCAGTCCTGGCAGATGGACAACCGCTGGAAGACCATGATCGAGGGCAGATTCGATTTCGGCTTCGCCGTCGATTGGGTGCGCAAGGACTTTGCGCTTGTGTTCGAGGAAGAGCGCGCCAACGGCGCTGAGCTGCCGGTGACGGCGTTGGTCGATCAGTTCTATGCCGAGATCCAGGCGATGGGCGGTGGCCGCTTCGATACGTCGAGCCTGATCGCGCGGCTCGAACGGAAATAGCGTACGAGCCTCACCCTTCGAGACGGGCCTTCGGCCCTCCTCAGGATGAGGAGCGCCCGCAGGGCGCCTCTCGAACCCCGGTCTAGACTCTCCGCTCGTCCACGGCGTAGTCGAGCGGGAGCGCGGTGGTGAACTTGATCTGCTCCATGGCGAAGGCCGAGCTCACATCGGAGATCTCGATCTTGCTGATGAGCTTCTTGTAGAAGGCGTCGTAGCGCTCGATGTCGGGCACTACCACGCGCAGCAGATAATCGACCTGCCCGCTCATGCGGTAGAACTCGACCACCTCGGGGAAATCCTTGATCGCCTCATGGAAGCGCTCCAGCCAGTCCCCCGTGTGATGGCTGGTGGTGATCGAGACGAACACGGTCACCCCAACATTGACCTTCTTGGGGTCGAGCAGGGCGACGCGCCGCTGGATCACGCCGAGTTCCTCGAGCTTCTGGATCCGGCGCCAGCACGGCGTGGTGGAGAGCCCGATCTGCTTGCCAATCTCGGCCACCGGCAGAGTGCTGTCCTTCTGCAGGATGTCGAGGATTTTTCTATCCATACGATCAAGCATGGCCGACCTTATGATATTTTTGCGTGATTCCAGCATGAAGGGGATTCCTTTTTCATTCTAGATAATCCCTATCAGCTTACTAGATTATTTTTCTCTAGGCCGCAAGCGCGAATTTCAGAGCAGCCTCCTGACCTCGCGGCGGAGCGCCGGCAGAAGCTCATCCTCGAACCAGGGATTGTCTTTCAGCCAGCCATTGTTGCGCCAGGACGGGTGCGGCAGGGGGAGCACGCGAGGACGCTCCTTGCGCTTGAGATGCGTCCGCCAGGCGAGCATCGTCTCTTGCAGCGACTTCCCCGCGGTGTCTCCGAGATGGAAGCCTTGCGCGTAGGAGCCGACCGCAAGCACGAGCTCGAGCTGCGGCAACGCCGCGAACAGCCTGCGATGCCAGAGCGTCGCGCATTCGCGCCGCGGCGGGAGGTCGCCACCGTTCGCATCCTGCCCGGGAAAGCAGAACCCCATCGGCACGATGGCAACGCGGGCGCCATCGTAGAATTCCTGCGGCGTGACCCCCATCCACTCTCGCAAGCGGTCACCTGAGCGATCCGTAAAGGGCGTGCCCGAGGCGTGCACCTTGGTGCCCGGCGCCTGGCTGCACACGGCAAGCCGCGCGGTCGCGCTCGCCCGCAAGACCGGGCGCGGCTCATGCGGCAGAGGCTTGCCTTGCGGCGCCTCGACGCAAGCCCGGCAGGCGCGGATGGCGGCGAGCACGTTCTCAAGCTCGGCTTCGCGAGCCCTGGTCATAGATCGAGCGTCATCCCGTCCTGGGCGAGGAGATAGCGCGAGGCATCGACATTCCCGGCATTCGACAACATGGCCTCCCCCATATGGGTGAGGAGCACGCGCTTGGCACCGAGCCGTTCGTAGTTGGCGTCGATGGTGAGGTAGTCGAGATGGATGGGAAGGGTGAGATCGTATTGAAAGCACTCCGAGATGAACAGGTCCGCGCCGCGCGCCACCGGCAGAAGCGCCTCCACCCAGCCGGTATCGCCGGTAAAGGCGAGCACCTTCCCGTCGAGCTCGAATCGCAATGCGTAAGGCGGCGCTCCGGAAGGGTGCTTCACCTCGAACGGCGTGACGGTGACGCCGCCGACATGAAGCGGCTTCTGCTCCTCATATTCGATGAAGCTGAGCTCGAAGCCCCGCTTTGCCGCGGTGATGTCGGGGTAGAGCACCTCCGCCGCAATGGCGAAGCGCGCCGCAATGCCCTTCGGTCCGGTCACGACAAGGCGCCGCGTCCGGTTGCTCACATAGAGCGCATCGACCAGGAGCCAAGGCAGCCCGCCGAAATGATCTCCGTGCAAATGGGTGACGAACACGGTGTCGATGTCGTTTGGCTGAAACCCAAGCCGCCGCATGCCGATCAGCGAGGAGGTCCCGCAATCGATCAGGAAAGTCGAGGCCGAGGAGCGCACGTGGAACGACGTCTGCAGCCGCCCCCCGGCGCCGAACGCATCGCCACAGCCAATGATGGTCAGTCGCATCGTGGCGTGATCTTAGCCGCGGCTAGTTCCTGTTCGCCAGCGTATTGATCGCCGTGAGGGTGGTCGACCCGAATTTGCCGTCCACCGGCCCCGAATACACGCCCTCCTCCTTGAGCTGGCGTTGCAGCGCCTTGCGGAACGGCAGACCCCAGGCCACGGAGTTCGTCCGCATCTGCTCGAGGGTAAAGGCGTTCTTGCGCGCAATCGCGCGGATCACCCACTGCGCCGCCTCCTCGTTGTCGATCTTCACCCCGCGGCCGGCCGCCAACAGACCGGCGAGATTATGCATCCCTTGCGGCTCGCCGAGCTCGGCCGATTTGCGATAGAGGCGCCCCGCCTCGGCCTGGTCGCGCTTGACGCCCTTGCCGTTCTCGTAGAGCCAGCCAAGCGCCACCATGGCTGTCGGGTTCCCGAGGTCCGATGCCTTGCGGTAAAAACCGACCGCCTGGTCGACGTCCTTGGTCACGCCGCGTCCGTTCTCGTACAGCATGGCGAGATTGGTCATGCCGAGGGCATTGTTGAGATCGGCCGCTTTGCGATAGAGTTTGGCCGCTTCCGCCTCGTCCTTGGCGACGCCGATTCCCTTCTCGCTCATATAACCGAGATTGATCATGGCGTCGGCATGGCCGAGATCGGCCGCCCGGCGGTAGTTCTCAAGCGCGACGTTGATATCTTTGCCGACGCCGAGCCCCTGCTCGTAGAGGCCGGCAAGCACGTAGAAGGACCGCGGGTGGTTGAGCTCGGTCCCCTTGCGCAGGAGACGGACGGCCTCCTGCTCGTCTTTCGGAGCGCCCCGCCCATTCAGCAGCATCACGCTGAGATTGGCCATGGCCTCGGTGTTTCCGAGCTCTGCCGACTTGCGGTAGAGCCGCACGGCCTCCGCCTCGTCCTTGGCGACACCCGATAGTCCCGCCTCGTAAAGATAAGCGAGGTTGTACATCGCCCAGGGCTCGCTGAGCTCCGAGGCCTTGCGATACCAGCGCACGCCTTCCGCCTCGTCCTTGGAGATGCCCCAGCCATACAGATAGGCGCGGCCGAGAGCGGTCATCGATCCGGCGTCGCCGGCATCGGCCCCTTTGCGGAACCAGCGCGCGGACTCCGGGTCGTCCTTGCCGACCCCTTGCGCGTTGAAATAAGCGAGCCCGAGGCGATACATCGCCGACCCGTCGCCGATATCGGCCGCCCGCCGATAGGCTTTGGCGGCATCGGCGGGATCGCCGAGACCGGTGAAGGCCCTGGTATGCGCATCGGCGAGACTCTTGATCGCCGCCGCATCGCCCGCATCGGCCCTGTCTCGCAGCCAGCGCAAGAAATCGCCGGGGCCATTGCCGATGCGCCAGATCTCGAGATTCACCTCGTTTCCGTTCGGCGTATCCATGATCAGCCTGGTCAGCTCTTTCGGGTCGGCCACGGCGACCTTCTCGAACTTGACGATCACGTCGCCGGGCTGGACGCCCGCGAACTCGGCAGGGCTCCCTCTGATCAGCGACGACACCGCGGCGCCTTTGGCCTCGGTCAGGCCGACCGTCTTGGCGAGGTCTTCATTGACCGTGCCGATCTGCACGCCGAGAAACGAGCGGCCCGACGGGTCGCCGTCGCGGGCCCTCACCGTCGCCCTGAGCGTGAGCGACCTTGCCTCCGGCATTGGCCCAACCCCCGCGACTGCGCTCGGCGCGGCGAGCGCGGCCACCTTGGGGGCGTTCGCGTCCGCGCTCTTCGACAGCCGCTCCAGCATCACGCGGGCAAGCCCTGCAAAGGTGCCGGACGGATAACGGTCGAGATAGGTCTTGAGGATTTGCGGATCGTTGCTGTCCTTGACCGCGTTCCACAAGGCAAGCTCGATCGGCTGGCCGCTCCCACTCCCCTCCTGCGACGCGGCGGAGGCCGGAGCCGCCGGCGTGGTGGTTGCCTCCTTGAAGAAGAACTGGCCGGTCAGCGATGAGTGCTCCCAGGGCACCTGCTTGCCTTGCGTGGAGGCGAGAACCTCGTTCCGCACCGCGATCATGATGGCGCTGAGATCGGCGGCATCGGCCGGAAGATGCTTCACCAGCGCGCCGGTGAAGGGAGAGTTGCGCCCCTGCCCGTCCAAGGCGACGTTACCGGGCTGCGTGGCGAAGGCGATGAAGGTCCCGACGCCGGATTCGATGCGCGCGAGCCCCCTGCCGATATTCGCCGAGCGCGTGCCCATGCTGCGGGCAAGCGTCTGCGCCATGGGATTGTCGCGGCAGGCATCGAGCAGAACGATGCTGGTCTTGGTCTCGCGCTCCATCTGGGCCAGCACGAGGTCGAGCCTGATCGCGTCGAAATCGAGATCGCCTTCCCGCGCGAGCTTGGCATCGGTGGGAACGAGATAGTTCGTCCCCGCCACCTGCATACCGTGGCCGGCATAGAAGAAGAGACTGACATCGGCGCCTTGCAGAGCTTCGCCGAAGCGGCGCACCGTCTCGCGCATCTCGTTCTGCTTGAGATCGGTGCCTTCCACCACCTCGAAGCCGAGGCCCTTCAAGACGGACGCTATGTCGGCGGCGTCGTTGCTCGGATTGGCGAGAACCGGTACATGCTCGTAGCTCGAATTGCCGATGACGAGCGCAACGCGCCTCTCTGCTTCGGCGGCGGAAATACCCGCCATCAGCAGAATGAGGCCTGCGAACAGCCTGACAGCCGCGCGCATGACGAAGATCCTCCCCGGGAGGCGGCGCCGGACCTTAAGGCGCGCCCTCTCGTGGTTCCCATTATAGCGCGTGAACGGCCGTTCTGGACCAGGCCTCGCGTCGTACCAGCGCGGAGCGAGAGTAAACGCGCCGTTAGGGATTCCGAGAGATAGTTCTAGGCGATCCCTCAGGGGGTCGGGGAAGGCTTGCCTTCGGTCTATGCCGTTGGCGGTTATTGCTTTTTCGTGTCAGTCAGGTCGTTGCGGGTAGGCCTTAGCATGTTAGGGAGTGCGTCAGCGGAGGCGGAACGGGCCGCTCCGGCAGCTGCCACGAGTAAGCGGCGCGCGTTCCGCAGCGTGCAAGAGGCGCGCGAGAAGCTCACTTATAAGTCGGGCGGCAAGCCGGAGTTCGAATACGAGCTGCTTCTGATGTTCGTGCGGAACGAGCTGTCCGCCGCCGTCACCACCCCGCTCCTCGCCATCATCGTGGCCATGGGCGCCATGTTCTGGGCCCCGCCGCGCGATCTCTTGATCTGGCTCGGCGCGGTGTTCGTGGCCAAGGGCATTCTGATCAGCCTGTGCCGGCAGTTCATCAAGGCGCCGCGCGACGATGCCTCCACCCCGGCATGGCGCGCCAAGATCACCGCGGCCGAGTTCCTGTTGGGCGTGACCTGGGCAGGGGTCGCCTTTATCAGCCCCGACACGCAAAGCGAGGCGGCCCACACCTTCATCTTCGCCTCGCTCCTCGTCGTCATCTCGATGCGCATGCTGTTCGCCTCGACGGTGATGCCCATCGTCTATGCTGGCACCCTGCCGATGACGGTCGCCATCGTCATCCGCTTCGCGCTGCTCGATAACCCGTTTTATTGGGCGATGGCGGCGATGGCGATCGGCGTCCACATCTATTTCATCTGGCTGATGAACGGGCTCAACTCGACCGTTGTCGCCATGCTTGAGTTCCGCGCCGAGAAGGACGCGCTGATCGCCGAGCTCGAGCAATCGAAATCGATCTCCGAGGAGGCCCGCCTCAGGGCCGAGGAAGCCAATCTCGCCAAGTCCCGCTTCCTCGCCACCATGAGCCACGAGCTGCGCACGCCGCTCAACGCCATTCTCGGCTTCTCCGAGATCATGCGCGCGGAGATTTTGGGTCCGCACAACAACCCGACCTACAAGGAATACGCCGGCGACATCCATCAGAGCGGCCAGCATCTGCTCAATCTCATCAACGAGATCCTCGACATCAGCCGCATCGAGGCCGGCCGCTACGAATTGCACGAAGCGCCGATCAGCCTCGCCGACGTCGCCGAGGATTGTCACCGGCTGATGCGGCTCCGCGCCGAGAGCAAGGGTCTCAAGATCGTCGAGGCCTTCGAGCCCAACCTGACGCAGCTTTGGGCCGACGAGCGCGCCGTCCGCCAGATCTGCCTCAACCTTCTGTCCAACGCCATCAAGTTCACGCCGACCGGCGGCACCGTCACGCTGAAGATCGGGCGCACCGGAACCGGCGGGCAGTTCCTGAGCGTGAAGGACACAGGCCCCGGCATCCCCGAGAACGAGATCCCGCGCGTTCTGAAGAGCTTCGGCCAGGGCTCGCTCGCGCATCAGACGGCCGAAGGCGGCACCGGGCTCGGCCTTCCCATCACCAAGGGCCTGACCGAGCTGCATGACGGGGCCTTCGAGCTCAAGAGCAAGCTCCGCTACGGCACCGAGGTCATCATCACCTTCCCGCGCAAGCGGGTGATGGAAGCCCTTCCGAGGGTGCCCGAGCCCGGCGAGATCCAGCCTGAGCGGGCGCGCGCCAACTGGCGCGCCGGGGCGAAGCGGTAAGCAATCCCACTTACGGATTTTGGCCGTTCGATCTGACGTCGCCCGGCTGGCGTTCGCCAGAATTCATTCGCCGAAGCGATTGACTGACCTCGTCAGTCCGATCCCAAAATATCGGCCAGACCGTTTCGCATGGCCTGGTAGCCGCGCTTGAAGCGCAGCTGGCGAAGCCGCTTCTCCAGCGCCACACGCCATGGTTCGGTTTGACGGTCTTTGGATACTTCGAGCAGATATTCGTAGCCGCGAAGCCGGGTTGGACTCGTCGGGGAGATTTTCTTGATCAGGCGAAGATCGAGCGGCCGATCAAAGCATTCCGGATTGGGCTTTCCCACAGCGAGGAAATCCAACTGTGTCTGAACGCATTTATCGCAGACGCCGCAGTTTCTTGACCAGTTGGAACCCTGCCAACAGACCCTCGCGCTCTTGGTGGCGAGGGGATTCGCGGCGACACGTCTGACTTTATCTACGCGTCGGTAAGCGGCGCCGTCATGCACGATCGAGAAGGACTTCGATCCCAGGAGGGGATCGACGATCGGGCTTGAACCCAGATCAAGCCGCAGGTTCTCGTAGGTATTGGTACTGGCGATCATTCCAAGGCTGAATTCGTGGCTGAACTGGTGCAGCAAGCCGCCGATAACAGCACCATGAACAGCCTCCCAGCTCGGTACATCGAGTTTCCGGACATTGGTGCGAACCGTGCGCAGCCGCAAGGAAGTCGATTCCACAAACTCCCTGCTGCGTTCCATCGCTTTCGCAAAGGCCTCGGACTGTTCGAGCGGAATATCCAATCCATGCACGAACATCAGATCCGTGAGGGGATAGCGCGCCGTTCCGAGATCGTCCAAGGTGTGCTGGAGGGCGAGGAAGGTCGAGTCGATGCCACCCGAAAAGGCGACGATTGCCCGGTCGTCGGCAGGCGGAGCGTCCGCAAAGGAAGCCGGTACGATCTCGACGAACCGGCATCGCTTTGGCTTCAATCTCGTCCAGGCCTGTTGAAAGTGCCGCAGGGAGCGCAGCATCGACGCGGACATGGGGCCTTCGACCAGCAGCCTTCCTCCGCGCGTCATGCAAAAGAACAGGACGAAGATGACGAGGCCATCGAGATTCGCGGGGAGCGGAAGGCCGGGCTCTCCCACAAACTCGATCCAGGCGTCGGCGATGACCTCCTTGTTGCGTGGAAGCGTCACCGTGGCAAAGCGCCGGGCGCATCCGTCAGCGTTTTCCTGGCGGAAGGTGAGAACCATTTCCGCCCCGGCGTCTATCTTTATTCATGACGTGTCGAACTGACATTACTGCACGCTAAGACGTTTCTACACTACGCTTCGAATATGACATCTCGACTCACCGGGATAAATACAGGTTAGCTCGACTTGTGGCTCCATAGCCATTTCTCATCAGCAGTCGAACATCTCGCACATGCTGCCTGTCCAACACAAGGTGGCAAATTATCCTCTGAATTGCCAAGCAAGCCCCCACCCCAACACAAGGAGGAGGTAAAGCGAGAGCTAGCGGCCGCGCAGCGCCACCATGCAATTGCTCGGAAGCCCCGCAACACTTACATAGGATTAGGGACCATCAGCCGGGCGAAATTTCCTTGGAGACTCCGTGCGTCAATATCTGCCTGCTCGACAGCGAGACGGGCCTGTGCGTCGGCTGCGGGCGCTCGATTGCCGAGATCGCAGGCTGGGCTTCGATGAGCGATTCCGAGCGGCGCGCCATCATGGCTACACTGTCTGAGCGGATGGAGCGCCTCGAGCAAGCGAAAGGCTGAAGGCGTGACGACCTGGATTGCCCTGTTCATTCTGGCGCTGGCCGCCATGCTGCTCGTGTCGAACGAGAGTGGCATGATCGCGGGGCTGGACAGCACAACCTTCGGCTATCTCGCGATGTGCCTCGCGCTTGTCGTCTTTGTCGGCGGCGGCTTGTTGGGGAGCTATCGCGGGCGGGTCGGCTCGATGGTCCGCGACGCGGTGACCTGGCTCGCACTCGGTCTCGGCCTGGTGACGATCTATGCCTACAAAGAGGAGCTGATGCCGATCGCCGCGCGCGTCGTCGGCGAGCTTCTGCCCGGCACCGCTATGACGGTCGAAGAGAGCACTGGCGGCGTCACCGAGGTTCGCATCAGGAAGCGCCTCGACGGACATTTCACCGCCATCACCGAGGTGAACGGAAAATCGATCTCCATGATCGTCGACACCGGCGCTTCGACCATCGTGCTCACGCCCGAGGATGCGAAGAAGGCCGGCATCGACGTGAGCGGGCTCACCTACAGGGTGCCGGTGATCACCGCCAATGGCCGGACGGTGGCGGCGCGGGTGCGCCTCGACAAGGTCGGCATCGGCCCGCTCGACCGGCAGAAGGTCGACGCGCTCGTCGCCCAGCCTGGCGCGCTCACCCAGAGCCTGCTCGGTATGAGTTTCTTAAGCCGCCTGCGCTCCTATGAGTTTTCCGGCGATTTCCTGACGCTGCGCGGCTAGATGCGTGGCGCGGGCCGTGTTTTCCGGAGCGACAGGTCATGAGTTCGGCGACGAAGCATGTGTTGCATGAAGCGCTCCTGTGGGGCGCCGTGGCGCTGACCGGCTTCGCGCTGTTCTATTTCTTCGACGACCTCAGAGCTGCGTTCGGGCCCGGCACAGGGACCGCTCCTATCGTCGCTGCGCGCCAAGAAGGCGGGACGAAGTCTCCGGGCTTTGCGCGCGAGGTCCGGCTCAAGGCTGACGCGCGCGGGCACTTCACCTTCGATGCCGCCATCAACGATCGTCCCGCGAGTTTCATGGCCGATACCGGTGCGACGGTCGTGGTCCTCACCTATGAGGATGCCGCGCGGCTTGGTCTTTCGCCGCACAGCCTCGACTTCTCCGGCCTCGCCGAGACTGCCAACGGCGTGTCCCGGGTGGCGCCGGTCATGCTCGACCGCGTGCGCGTCGAGGACATCGTTGTGCGCGATGTTCCAGCCGCCGTCGCCGAGAAGGGTGCGCTCGGCACCAACCTGCTGGGCATGAGCTTCCTCGGCCGGCTGAAAAGCTTCCAGATGCAAGGAAGCGAGCTGATCCTCGTCCAGTAAGCGGAACGCAGGCGCGCGCCGCTCAAACCACGGGCACGCCGCCGTGCAGCTTGGCCTTATCTTCGGGCTCCACGTGAATCGTGACCATGGCTCCGTGCACATCATCGGTGAGCGCTGCCTCGATCCGGTCGCAGATGGCATGCGACTCCGCGACGCTCATCGTGCCCGGCACGACGAGGTGAAACTCGATGAAGGTCGTACGGCCGGCCTGGCGCGTGCGCAAATCGTGCGCTTCGATCGCCCCTACCGCCTCCTTCGAGATCGCCTGGCGGATCTTCTCCAGCACCTCGTTGGAGACGGCCTCGTCCATCAACCCGCCGATCGATTGCCGCATCAGCACCCATCCCCACCAGAGGATGTGCAGCGCGACCAGGCCAGCGAGGATCGAATCGAGGACGAGCCAGCCGGTGACGGCCACAAGCCCGACGCCGATCAGTACTCCAACCGAGGTCACGACGTCGGTCATGAGGTGCCGGGCATCGGCCAGCAGCGCCGGAGAGCGGCGCCTTCGGCCGTCGCGGAACAGCAGGAGACACCATGCTGCATTGATGACGGTCGCCAGACCGTTGATCGCGAGCCCTAGTGCCGGAGCGTCGAGCGGCTGCGGATCGAGATAACCGAGATAGGCCTTGCGCATGATGGCGAGCGCGGCGATGACGATCAGCACGCCTTCCAGCACGGCCGACAGATATTCGGCCTTGTGATGGCCGTAAGGGTGATTTGCGTCCGCGGGGACCGCGCTGAGCCGCACGGCAAAGAAGGCCGCGATCGCGGTCGCGACATTGATGATACTTTCCGCGGCGTCCGAGTAGAGTGCGACGCTACCCGTGACCCGGTAGGCCGCATATTTCAAGGCAAGCACGAGAATGCCGACGGCAATGCCGCCAAGGGCCAGCCTGATGACCTGCTTCATGATGGCAAGCTCGCGCTCTTAGAATGCAGCAGGCGGTACCCAAGCCTGACGGGGTGACCGGGTCGCACCTAGAGGTCTTGCACCGGCGGCGCAAGTCACATCTTTTCGATTGCAACTCGCTTGCATTAAGAAGGTGCTTCCCTTCCGGCCTTCCGAAGAGCCCCGCTACGCCGGAACCTCCTTGCGCCACGCGCTGTTGGTCCACCGACGAAAATCGCCTATGAGAGGATCGATGTTCCCCAAGCCCCGCCAAGACCTGGTCCCCAATACCGCCGAATTCGAGCGCCTGCCTTTCGTCAAGGCGACCGGATTTCGCGAATATGATGCGCGCTGGCGCTATCCCGAAGAGATCAATCTGATCGGGTTGGAGGCGGTCGGCCTCGGCCTCGCCACGCTGATGCGCGCCCGCGGCGTGCCGGTGCGAATCGTGGTCGGCCACGACTACCGCTCTTATTCGGCAGCGGTGAAAGCGGCGCTGACGACCGGGCTGCTCGCCGGCGGTGCCGAGGTGCACGACATCGGCCTGGCGCTCTCGCCCATGGCCTATTTCGCGCAGTTCGCGCTGGAGGTGGAAGGCGTCGCCATGGTCACCGCGAGCCATAACGACAATGGCTGGACCGGCATCAAGATGGGCATCGAGCGGCCGCTGACCTTCGCGCCCGACGACATGACGGCGCTGAAGGACATCGTCCTGAATGCGGACTTCGCTCCGCAGCAGGCGGCCGGGCGCTATGTCTTCGTGCCCGACATGCCGGAGCGCTACATGGCCGATCTCATGGCGCGGCCGAAATTACTGCGGCCCTTGAAGGTGGTCGTCTCCTGCGGCAACGGCACGGCGGGTGCTTTCGCCCCGCGCGTCCTTGCCGAGCTCGGCGCGACGGTCATCCCGCTCAATTGCGATCTCGACTACAATTTCCCCGCCCACAACCCGAATCCCGAAGACCTCGGCATGCTGAACGCTACCCGCGACGCCGTGCTCGAGCACAAGGCCGATCTCGGGCTCGCTTTCGACGGCGACGGCGATCGCTGCGGCGTGGTCGACAATGAGGGCGAGATGATCTTCGCCGACAAGGTGGGCGTGATGCTCGCGCGCGACATCGCCGCCCGCAACAAAGGCGCGCTGTTCGTCGCCGACGTGAAATCGACCGGGTTGTTCCTCACCGACCCCGTGCTGAAAGAGCATGGCGCCAAGACGCTCTACTGGAAGACCGGCCATTCCTACATCAAGCGTTACAGCCACGAGACCGGCGCGCTGGTCGGCTTCGAGAAGTCGGGCCATTTCTTCTTCAATCCGCCGCTCGGCCGGGGCTATGACGACGGGCTGGTGGCGGGGCTCGCCGTGCTCGACATGCTCGACCGCAACCCCGGAAAATCGCTCGCCGAGTTGAAGCGCGAACTGCCGCAGACCTGGCAATCGCCAACCATGTCGCCGCATTGCGACGACGAGCTGAAATACGCGGTCGTCGACCGTGTGGTCGACCATTTCAAAAAAGTCGCGGCCAATGGCGGCAAGCTCGCCGGGCAGAGGATCCGCGAGATCATCACCGTCAACGGCATCAGGATCGTTCTCGACGACGGCACCTGGGGACTGGTGCGCGCCTCCTCCAACAAGCCCGAGCTCGTCGTCGTTGTGGAGAGCCCGACCTCGGAGGCGAATATGCGGGCGATCTTCGCCGAGATCGACGCCGAGCTTGCCAAGCAGCCTGAGGTCGGCGCGTACAATCAGAAGATCTGACGCGGCGCGTGCATGACACAGAGCAGTGCGGCGCCACAGAACTGTCAGGCGCCTGTCGCAAATCTGCAAAGCGAATTTGCTTTTTTGCCCGCGTCATGATCGATTTGTCCTTCAGCAGTTTGATCTTCGCAAGCGGCCTCGCCGCCGGCGTCACCCTCGATCTTCTGCTGCTGCGCACTCTGCTCCCTCCGCCCTTCCGCATCTGGCCGACGCCCGAGCCCGGCAGCTGGCAGAGCCTGACCTTTTGGGGATTGTTCCGCGGCGGCATGGTCCTGACCTTCGTCGTCGCCGCGCTCGACTGGAACAGCACGCCCTTGCTGGATTGGACCCGCTTCATCCCCGGCCTGCCGCTTGGGCTGATCGGCCTCTTCGTCACCGTCTGCGGCTATTTCAATCTCGGCCTCGGCAACACCTATTGCGGGGCCGACGGCCTGGTGACGGGCGGGCTCTATCGCTTCAGCCGCAATCCGCAATACACGGCATCGATGATTGGACTTGTCGGCTCTGCATCGGCGCCAACTCGATATTCACGATTGCAATGTCCACGGTGATGGCCGGCGCCTATGTCATGATGGCGCTGGTGGAAGAGGACTGGCTGAAGCAGCTCTACGGCGCGCCCTATCGCGATTATTGCCGGCAGACCGCGCGCTTCCTCGACATACAAGGCCTCATCGCTCTCGCCGAGCGGAGAAAGCCACTACGCGAAACGAGTTGAGCAAGTGGGATAAATGAGATTCGTCATGGCCGGGCACAGGCTTGGGTTTCAATTAAGACCTGTTGCCCGGCATGACGAGATAGGTTGAGACTCGCGCCGCCCCTATTCGGCGGCGACAGCAACGCGCTCCTCACCCGCAACGATGCGCCGCGCCCCCAGCAACACGTAGATGCCGGCCCCGTCGAGATGGGCGTTCTCGGCGAGATGCCGCCGGAAGGCGCGCGCGCGGGGCTGCCCATGGAATAACCCGAGGATATGCCGCGTCATTTGATTGAGGCGCGCGCCCCTTGCAAGCTCGGCCTCGACATAAGGCACGAAGCAGTCGAGCACATCGAGCCGCGATGGCGGCGTCTCGTTCGATCCGAACAGCGCCGCATCGACCTCCACCATGAGATAAGGATCGGCATAGGCCGCACGCCCAAGCATGACGCCGTCGACATGCGGCAGATGCGCCTGCGCCGCTGCGAGCGAGCCGATCCCCCCATTCAGCACGATCTCGAGCTCGGGCCGGCGCGTCTTCAGCCGGAACACGCGATCGTAGTCGAGCGGCGGCACGTCGCGATTCTCCTTGGGGCTCAGCCCCTTGAGCCAGGCCTTGCGCGCATGCACGATGACGGTGCGGACGCCCGCATCGGCGACGGCGTCGATGAACCGGTCGAGGCCCGCTTCCGCATCCTGGTCGTCGATGCCGATGCGGCATTTCACCGTGATGGGGAGGCCCGCCGCTTCGCCCATCGCCGCCACGCACTCGGCGACGAGATCGGGCTCGGCCATGAGACAGGCGCCGAACCGCCCCGACTGCACGCGGTCCGACGGGCAGCCGACATTGAGGTTGATCTCGTCATAGCCATAGTCGGCGCCGACGCGCGAAGCGGCGGCAAGCTTCTCGGGATCGCTGCCCCCAAGTTGAAGCCCAACGGGACGCTCTTCGGGGGAGAAGCCGAGCACGCGCTCACGATTGCCGTAGAGCACAGCGTCCGCCGTAACCATCTCGGTATAGAGGAAACTCCGCCGCGAGATGAGCCTGAGGAAATAGCGGCAGTGGCGGTCGGTCCACTCCATCATCGGCGCGACGCAGAAGCGATGGGAGTCAGATTTCAAAGGCTTAGGCTCCGCAACTGAATCAATCTGCGAACTCAACACGGGGCTTCACCCATAGCGCTCGCCCCAATTGTGCAGGGCCTTCAGCACCGGGCCGAGCGCCTTGCCCTTGTCGGTGAGGAAATATTCGTAGCGCGGCGGATGGCTTTCATAAAGCCGGGTCGCGATCATGCCGCTTTGCTCGAGCGTCTTTAGCCGGGCGGAAAGCGTGTTGGGCGCGACACCGCCGAGCCCCTCCTCCAGCTGCTGGAAGCGCAGCGGCCCCTTGCGGAAAAGATCGCGCAGCACGAGCAGCGACCATTTCTCGCCGATGACATCGAGTGCGCGCGCCACCGGGCACTCGCCCTGGCTATATCCGTTCGCCATGTGCGCTAGATAGCCAAGCCCCTTGACGAATTCAAGTCTCTATCTATTGACAAGCGACTTGCAATTTTGTAGTTAGTGTATACGCGAAACCCTTGAAGGAGGCGTATCATGGCTGTTCCCTGCCCTATTTCATCTTCGCCGGAACCGCGGCTGCCCTCGTTACGATTCTCTACGGCCTCAATCGCGCGCTCGCCGACGCGGGCTGGCCCCCGCAGAGCCGGACACGAACGTTTCGCTTCTCGGCAGCGATCCTCCTGGGTTGGCTCGCCGTAGCCATCGCGCTGGCGGCGATGAGCGTCTACCACGCGGGCGCAAACACCATCCCCACCATCCAATACGGCATCTTGCTGCCCATTCTGGTCGGCACCCTGCTGCTGTGGCGATCTGAATCGCTGGCGCACATCCTCGATGCCGTGCCGCAGCAATGGATCGTCGGCGTGCAAGCTTTACCGCGCGCTCGGCGTGATCTTCCTCATTCTCTACGCGACCGGGGAGCTGCCCCGCCTATTTGCCTGGCCGGCCGGCGTGGGCGACATCGCCGTCGGCCTTCTCGCTCCCGTGGTGGCGCTCGCCTACACCTGGGCGCCGCGCGATGCAGCGGGTCTCGTCAGGGCCTGGAACGTTTTTAGCATCCTGGATCTCGTTGTCGCGGTCACCACCGGATTCTTGACCGCGCCCTCCCTGCTGCAACCCATCGAGGTGCAGCCCAATAGCGAGATGATGAGCGTCCTCCCCATGGTGTTGATCCCGGTCTATCTGGTGCCGTTGTCTATCCCGCTGCATCTGGCGTCGCTGGCGAAGCTGCAGCGCGTGGCGGTGCAAGCGGCGGGCGGCAAAGGAGTGGCGAGAGCTTCAGCCTGACCTCGACCCCGCCGGCAATGCGAGCGGCTTCGCGTCCTTGGGCTAAGACGCGGAGCCGCTCCCTTATTGCAGCTCGGAGGCCGTTTCCGCCGTCGCCGGCGGATGCGGCTTCGAGATCATATAGGCGGCCACGTCCCAAGCCTGCTGCACGGTGAGCACCGGCGTCAGATAGTCGATGCCGAACGGCATGTTGTCGCGGATATAGGACGCGGCATAGGCGGTCTTGGCCATGCCCGCGCCGCCATTGAAGCTCCCGTCCCCCCAGAGCGGTGGGATGGAATAGCCGATGCCGGGGCTCGGTTTCGGCTCACCCTGCCCGTCTTCCTTGTGACAGGTGGCGCAATGCTTGGCGTACACCACCTCTCCCCGCCTCGCGTCAGGCGGCTCGACCGGCGGCGAGATCGGCTTCAACCCCATGCCGGCGATCCGCACGCCCTCCGGCGTGCCCTTGCCGACGAACTTGATATAGGCGACGAGCGCCTCCATCTCGCGGCTCTCGGGCGGCAAATCCTTGCCGTTCATGCTCCTCCGCATGCAGCCGTTGATCCGTCTTGTCAGCGTGAGCACCTGGTCGTCGACCAGCATGGGGAAGGTCGCGAAGGTGGAGACGAAAGGCGCGGCGAAGGGCTGCAGCCCGGCATTGAGGTGGCAGCTCTGGCAGGCGAGGTCGTTGCCGGCATAACGCATGGCGGGAGCGGTCGCGTTCTTGCCGATATGGCGCGGCGTGTTGACGATCAGGTCCCTGCCATAGCGGACGAGGTCGTTCTCCGTGCCCTGGCCGAGCTTGGTGATATCGACCGCATACCAATCGGTCCGCTGGCCCCACAGGTAATAACCGGCTCCAAGCCCGGCAGCAGCCACGACGACGAGCGCGAGGGCGAGGAGGAAGGCCTTCAACATGGGCAGGGACCCTATGGCGGCGGCGAGACAGAGAACCCATATAAGTTGGGGTGTATCGAG
Organism: Methyloceanibacter sp.; assembly: GCA_022865725.1. Classification (GTDB taxonomy): domain Bacteria; phylum Pseudomonadota; class Alphaproteobacteria; order Rhizobiales; family Methyloligellaceae; genus Methyloceanibacter. The sequence goes on from JALHTP010000175.1 coordinate 29,239, forward strand.
TGCTTTGGGCGCGAGCGAGGTCGGGGCCCCGTTCATACGATTCGCCGCTTGCTAGATTTCCACCTCAGGCCCTTCAACACAATGGCACGCATCCGGACTCTGTTGATTGTTGCGGGCGTTGCGCTCGGAGGCGCCCTCGCTTTCCTCCTCTTGATCGGGCCGGGAGGCCGTCCCATGACCGTGGCTCAACTTCTCGACTCGGCGGCATCGGTGTTCGGCATCCGCACTGCCGAAGAGCCTCGATATGAGGTCGTCGACCGCATCGGCGACGTCGAAATCAGACGCTATGGCCCCCGCTTCGCCGCCGAGACCACGGTGCAGGCGGAGGGCGACAAGGCCATGAACCAGGCCTTTTTCATCCTGGCGGGCTATATTTTCGGCGGGAACCGGCGGACGCAGGACATCGCCATGAAGGCGCCGGTCGCCATGGAACGCGGCCAAGCCATAGCCATGACGGCGCCGGTCGCGACGGAAGCATCCGGCGGGCGCCTTACCATGCGGTTCTTTCTTCCGGCGGCCATCACCGCCGCCAACGCCCCCGAGCCGAACGACAAAAGGGTGAGGCTCGTGGCGGTCCCCGAGGAGACCGTCGCCGCGCTGCGGTTCGCCGGCACATGGCGAGAGGGTGCAATCGAAGGCCGGAAGCGGGAGTTGCTCGCCGGGCTTGATGGGTTCGGTTGGACTCCAGTCGGCGATCCGTTCACGCAACTTTATGATCCACCCTTCACCATCCCCTTCCTTCGCCGTAATGAGGTCGCGGTCAGGGTCGCCCCACGTCCGTAGCGCAACTCCGGCAACCCGGCACGGAAGAGCTCGATTGATGATTCGCATCGAAGCCAAGCTGGCGATCGATCCCGTGTGCGGGATGACGGTGGATCCGAACATCGGCAAGCCGTTTTACGAGCATCGCGGCCAGACCTATCATTTCTGCTCCGACGGCTGCCGCAGCAAATTCGCCGCCGATCCAGGGCGCTATCTCGACAAGAAGGGCGACCCCGAGCCTCTGCCGCAAGGCACCCTCTACACCTGCCCCATGCATCCCGAGATCGTGCAGGAGGGGCCCGGTCCCTGCCCCATCTGCGGCATGGCGCTCGAGCCCATGGGCGTGCCGCCCGAGCACGAGCACGGCGGCAACCCCGAGCTCGTCGACTTCACGCGGAGACTCATGGTCGGCGTGCCGCTCTCGCTTGCGCTCGTC
>JALHTP010000176.1 GCA_022865725.1 Methyloceanibacter sp.
AGTCAGGCTCGCGCGCCAGATCACGTCGCGTCCTCCCCGCCATAGACCGCGAGCGCGGAGCGGTTCCTCACCTCGATCGAGCCCCGCGAGGCGTGCACCCAGCCCATGCGCTCCCATTCGGCGAGATAGCGGCTGATCACCTCGCGCACGCTGCCGAGATCGAGCGCGAGCTGCTGGTGGGTCTTCGCCACGACGCCTTGCTCGTTGGCTTCGGCGAGCAGCCGCCGGGCGAGCCTGAGGTCGAGGCTGGCGAACGCCACCTCGTCCACGAGCATGATCAGGCTCGACAACAGGTCTCCGTAATTATCGAGGACGAATTTGCGGAAGCGGGGCGAGGCGCCCATGAGCCGATGGAATGCGCTGGCCGGGAGCGCGGCAAGCAGCACGTCGGTCTCGGCCGTGCTCTCCGCCGGGAAGGCGCTGCCGGCCATCAGGCAGGAGGTGGTGAGCACGCAGGTTTCCCCGGGGCCGACCTGGTAGAGCAGGATCTCGCGCCCGGATTCCGATGTCTTGAACACGCGCGTCTGCCCCTCGATGCACATGACATAGGCATGGCAATGCTGGCCTTGCCGGTAGGCGATATCGCCGCCGCGCAAGCGGTTGAATTGCGTGCTTGCGAGGAGATCGCTGCGAAGCTCTTCCTCGAGTTCGGATAGCTCGGGGAAGGAAGCGAGCCAGCGCGAGATCAAATCGCTGTTGGGCATCGGCGGCATATACGCGGCGCTCATAGTGTCGGATCCTTGTCGGGCCCGCCGTCGCCTGAACGTCGCGGGGCAGCCCACAGGCTAAGGGAGGGCCCGGGACTTAAGGGCGGGTCGCCCCCTAGGATAGGAGAACAAGCGGCAATCAGGCTATCAAAATGCCGTTACGAACCGTGAAGAGCTGCTGGCGAGCTGGCGGTAACCAGTTGCCCGGCAACGTCTTGACCCTTAAGGGACAAACCCCCTTATTAGCCTTGTCAGCAGGCCGGATGGCCGCTCCGCCTCATGTTTTGCGTATCGGGCGGGGAGGAAAGTCCGGGCTCCATGGAAGCACGGTGCCGGATAACCTCCGGCGGGGGCGACCCTAGGGACAGTGCCACAGAAAGCAAACCGCCTGCCGAAGCCCTCGGGCCTAGGCGGGTAAGGGTGAAAGGGTGCGGTAAGAGCGCACCGCGTTCTTGGTAACAAGGACGGCACGGCAAACCCCACCGGGAGCAAGACCGAATAGGGGTGGCGTGGGAGCGGGAGACCGCTGCCAGTCTGCTTTCAGATCAGCCGCCCGGGTTGGTTGCATGAGGTGTCGCGCGAGCGGCGCCCAAGATGAATGGCCATCACCCCGCTTTCGGGCGGGGGACAGAACCCGGCTTACAGGCTTGGTGACATGTTACGGCCGGCGCGTGGGTGATCCCCGCGCGCCGGCCTCCAATTTCTCAAGACGAGAAAAATGGGCAAGCTGCCGCTCGACGATCTCTTGCGGCACGCCCCACATCGCCTCAGCCACATTGAGATAGAGCCGCGCCGTCGAAGGAAGCCGAGATCAGGCGAGGCCGAAGCGATCAGCGTTCATCACCTTGTTCCAGGCCGCCACGAAGTCACGCACGAACTTCTGCTGCGCGTCGCTGGAGCCATAGACTTCGGCAAGCGCGCGCATCTGCGCGTGCGAACCGAAGATGAGGTCGGCACGCGTGGCGGTCCACTTGACTTCACCCGTCTTGCGGTCGCGCCCTTCAAACACGTCCTTGGCGTCCGATACCGCCTTCCACTCCGTGCCCATGTCGAGCAGGTTCACGAAGAAGTCGTTGGTCAGCGTATCCG
>JALHTP010000177.1 GCA_022865725.1 Methyloceanibacter sp.
AGGCGCGCCCCCGAGCTCTTGACTGAACCCCGGACGTGGTTGATGAGCAGGGTGCGTGCCCGGACCAGGCTGTCGCGGGAGCGGATGACCGTCAGGTGGGCCTGGGCTTCCGGGCCTCGATGGCGAATGGGAGAGAGGAGCTGGGGATCGAGGCGGGCGAGACGGGCCAAGTGTTCGGCGTCGGCTTCGTCTGCCTTGCGGGGGTTGCCGTAGATCAGACGCAGCTTGCGGGGGTTGGCCACCAGGACCTCATGCCCAAGCTGCTCGAGCAGGCGGCTGGCCCAACGCGAGTGGGTGCCGGCCTCCATGGCTACCCGGCAGGGTGGCAGGCTGGCGAACTTGCGCCGGAAGGCAGGTTCGGTGGTGGGGATGCGGGTTTCTTCGATGAGTTCGCCCTCGGGATCCAGAACATATAGGTTGGAGCGCTTATCTCCCAGGTCTATTCCTACGAAAGCCGTGCTATTCTTAACCATGGCTGGTTCCTCCTTCTTGCACCTTTGAGTGCGCTTCAAGATTGCGCTCATCGCCGAAGGTGGCAGGTGATCTTCCTGCCGACACGATGAAGCACGTTGATCGAGGGACCGGCCTTCTCATTCCAATCTGAGCTCGGATCCGTTAGGCGGCAGTTGGCTCCCGTCAGAAGTGGAGGGTGACAGTATGGACACCGAAACGTTGTCGGAGGCTACTCTAGAACGGCTCGCCAAGAGTGCACGCGATACCCTGACCCGCTGCCGCAATTGCGCCCAATCGTCATTCGCGGTCCTACAAGCGGAGTTCGGCCTTGAAGGCGGTCCCATCCTGAAGGCTCTCACTCCCTTTCCCGGGATCGCCCTTCGCGGAGAGACATGCGGCGCCGTCGTCGGTTCCCTCATGGCCATCGGTTTCGTCTATGGCAGAGACGACCTTGACGATTGGCATGCATACCTCGCCTCACTTCCTCCCGCACGTAGGTTCGCCCGCCGCTTCGTTGACCGAAACGGAAGTACAGCATGTGAAAGCATTCTTGAAGCGAAGCTGGGCCGCAAGTTCAACTTGGCGGATCCCGGGGAGTCTCTGCAGTATGTGGAAGCTGGGGGCGCCGAAGCGTGCGGTGAGGTAATCGCCAGCGCAGTACAAATCGCTGCAGAACTCATCGCCAAGAAGGGCAGTTCCACGCGGCAGGGTGATAAGCCTGCCGCCTAACAACTCGCTGAAGCTGACCCGGCGGGCTGGGCCTTCGTGGAGGCTTGTATTGCCCGTTGGCTTGCCCTAGAGTCCTGTTTGTGTTGCCCGCTTCCGCCGGGCAGCTTAGCTCGAGGCCGTTAGGCGGCACTTGTATCGACCATCAATCGCCCTCTTCAGTAGGAAGGAGCCTTGTATGACCTTCATTCACACCATTCCGGCGGAGGACGCGACCGACAAACTGCAAGAGCTGTACAACGCCGACCTCCAAAGCCTGGGCTATATCGCCAACTACACGACAGCCATGAGCCTGCGGCCTGAAGCCATCATCGCTTGGCGTAACCTCATCGGAACCATTC
>JALHTP010000178.1 GCA_022865725.1 Methyloceanibacter sp.
GAGCTCAAGAAAATCGAGCTTCTCGAGGAGCGTGATGTCGAGCGGTTGCGGCTCGAGCAAGGGCGGAACGCGCCCGCGGAGCTCGAGGTGGTCGGGCACCGCGTAGCGAGCTGATCGAGGACCGCCGCATCGGCCGTACCCGCCGCAAAGCGGGGAAGGCCAAGCCAAGCGCTCTTTGGTATATTATCGCCTCGACAGCACGCCGCACGGGAGTTCCTGATGCCGTCTTTCGACATCGTCTCGAAGACCGACCTCGAGGAGGTCGACAATGCGCTCGCCAATATGACGCGCGAGATGAGCCAGCGCTACGACTTCAAGAACTCGACGTCGCGGATTGAGCGCAACGGCGCCGAGATCACGATCAACGCCGACGACGAGCTCAAGCTCAAGCAGATGCACGAGCTGCTGCAGGGGCATTTCGCCCGCCGCAAGATCGAGGTCGGGGTCATCGACTATAAGACCTTGGAAAAGGCTGCCGGCCAGGCGGTGCGGCAGAAGGCGCTGATCCGCCAAGGCATCGACCGCGAGTTGGCCAAGCGCCTCGTGAAAGAGGTCAAGGACGGGAAGTTCAAGGTGCAGATCAGCGTGCAGGGCGACGAGCTCAGGGTCTCCGGCAAGAAGCGCGACGATTTGCAGGCGGTGATTCAGCACCTCAAGGGGCTCTCGGTCGAGCAGCCTCTGCAATACATAAATTTCCGCGACTAGAAGCGGACCGCCGCTTTCCTTGGGGGAATAGTGCCTTGTTGCGGGTTTTGGTGTTGGGCGTCCTCTTGAGTGTCACGGCCGCGCTCGCTTCCGGGTGTAGCAGCTCCTCGTATTCGGGTGGCGCGTCGCTCGGCGAGGCATCGAGTGAGATCGGCAACGACAGCACGAGCGCCATGCAGCCCACGCCGGCAAGCCGGATCTCGGTCGCGGGCTCGCGGCCGGTCGATGCCTATGTGCTGCTCGGCGGCCGGATCAAGAGCTGCTGGTTTAACGCCGACGCGCCGCTCCTGCCGAATCACGTCTATCGCGCCAAGGTCAGCCCCGATGGCGACAAGGTGCAGATCACCATTCATGAAAAACAGGCGCTCGGGCGTGCGGGTCTCTCCACCTACACCATCGATTTCAGGCCGGAAGGGTCTTACACGGTGGTGAGCACCCAGAACCGCAACATGCCGCCCGAGCTTGCCGCCAAGATGCAATTCGACATCGCCCGCTGGAAGGGCGGCGAGACGAATTGCAGCCGGCAGATGCCGCCGGTCGCCGCGCTGCCCGCTCGCACGAGGTAGCCAGCCTCGTCCTTCGAGACGGGCGCGTTCCGCGCCCTCCTCAGGATGAGGAACTGGTCCCTCATGGTGAGGAGCGCCCAAAGGGCGCGTCTCGAACCACGAGGCCATCTCAAGCGGCCAATTAGCGGAAGAAACTAGCTGCCGCGATATTCCTGGACGCGGGTCGCGCGCAGGCCTGGAAGGCCGTGCTTGTCGATCGACCGCTGCCAGCTCAGGAATTCATCGACGGTGAGCGTATAGCGCTCGCAGGCCTCTTCGAGGCTGATCAAGCCGCCACGTACGGCGGCCACCACCTCGGCCTTACGGCGGATTACCCACCGCTTAGTGTCCCGGGGAGGCAGATCGGCAACGGTCAGAGGACTGCCGTCGGGTCCGATCACATATCTGACGCGCGGCCTGTAATTTTCAGTCATTGTACTCACTTACATCACGCTCGATGAGCCAACATCTAGGGGCCAACCTAGCAAGCCGCGTTTAAGATTTGCCTAAGCCGTCAGGTAAAGGAACCGGCAAGGAAATGGCCCAAACTTGCTGAATTCACAGCAGGAATGCCGGCTTCCCAAGGCCCTCGCTAGAGTGCCCGCAGGGGCCCGCTTCGCCTTGCTTAACAAGGGGGCGATGCCTATCTTCGGTCCAGGTCTTGCTACAAAGAAAATCGCCGCGAGCCGGAGGCGGACCGTCTATACTGCCGGGCAAGAAAAACTATTGCCGACACGTCGTTATTGGTGATTTCGAGCGGGGATTGAGTGGCATCGTTGCAGCGCCCAGTGCTTAACAGCCTGCATCTCGAAGGCCGTCCGGCCGATACGCGCGTGGTCGTCGCCATGTCCGGCGGCGTCGATTCCTCCGTGGTCGCGGCGCTGCTCAAGGCCGAAGGCTACGATGTCGTCGGCATCACGCTTCAGCTCTACGACCATGGCGAGGCGGTCGGCCGCAAGGGCGCCTGTTGCGCCGGCCAGGACATCCAGGACGCCCGCCGCGTGGCGGACCTCTTGCAGATTCCGCATTACGTGCTCGATTACGAGGCGCGCTTCGCCAAGGCCGTGATGGGGGCCTTCGCCGACAGCTATCTTCAGGGCGAGACGCCCGTCCCGTGCGTCGCCTGCAACCAGAAGATCAAGTTCCACGATCTCCTGGAGACGGCCGCAGGGCTGGGGGCGTCGGCGCTCGCGACCGGCCATTATGTGAGGAGCCTGCCGGGCGCGGCCGGCTTCGAGCTTTACCGCGCCGCCGACAAGGAGCGCGACCAGAGCTATTTCCTGTTCGCCACCACGCGCGAGCAGCTCGGCTTCCTGCGCTTCCCGCTCGGCGGCCTGCAGAAGGACGAGACGCGGAAGCTCGCCCGCGACTTCGGGCTGGCGGTCGCGGAAAAGTCGGACAGCCAGGATATCTGTTTCGTGCCCACCGGACGCTATACGCAAGTGATCGAGCGCTTGCGTCCGGGCGCCGCCGAGGCCGGCAACATCGTGCATGTGGATGGCCGCGTGCTCGGCCGCCATGGCGGGATCATCAACTACACGATTGGCCAGCGGAAGGGGATCGGCGTTCCGGCCAAGGAGCCGCTTTATGTGCTGAGGCTCGATGCCGCGGCTAGAGAGGTGGTGGTCGGTCCGAAGGAATGCTTGCGCATGCGGACCCTCAAGCTTCGCGACATGAATTGGCTGGGGGACGAGCCGTTCGAGGCTTTTGCGGCGGCGGGCGATGAGATTCTCGCGAGGATCAGGTCGAGCGGGCCCTTGCAGCCGGCGCGATTGAGCCTCGAGCATGATGGCTTGACGGTCGAGCTCGCGCATGGCGAGGACGGCGTCTCGCCCGGACAGGCTTGCGTGTTTTATGCCGCGAATGGCGGCGGGGAGCGGCTTCTTGGCGGTGGATGGATCAAGTCCGCGGCGGGAAGCTTGGGGGTGGTCAGAGACGGCTTGGCGGCATCCGCGGCGAAAAGCGGAACCGAAAAGACGTTGGCGGCCGTGGCGCGGTAAGCCGCCCATTAAGGCGGCGCTTCGAGGTCGGAGAGGGAACGTGGCATACAAGGCACAAGTAATGGACGCGGATTCGGTGCGTCACGCCTATCGCCGCTGGGCGCCGGTCTATGACTTCACCTTCGGCCTGATTGCCGAAGCCGGGCGCAAGCACGCCGTCAAGATCATCAACCGGCGCAAGGGCCGGGTGCTGGAGGTGGGCGTGGGCACCGGGCTGTCGCTGCCCTGCTACGGCAGCCATCTTATCATCACCGGCATCGATCTGTCGCCCGAGATGCTGGCCAAGGCGCAAGACAAGGTGGAGCGCAAGAAGCTCGATCATGTCGCCGCCCTGCACGAGATGGATGCCGGCGCGCTCGCGTTTCCCGACGAGAGCTTCGATACGGTCGTGGCCATGTATGTCATGACCGTGGTGCCCGAGCCCGATCGCGTGATGCGGGAGCTGGAGCGGGTCTGCGCGGCGGGGGGCGAGGTGATCCTCGTCAACCATTTCAGCCAGGACGAGGGATTCCGCGGCTGGTTCGAGCGGAGGCTCGCGCCATTCGCCGATCTCATCGGCTGGCGCCCGGTGTTCGGGCTGGATCAGGTGCTGGTGTGCGAGGATTTGCGCCTTGCCGAGCGCCGTTCGCTCCGACCGCTTGGCCTCTTTACCATGCTTCGCTTCGTCAAGGAGCCTGGCTTCGGGCTTGCCCCGCAACTGGCCGAGCGCAGTCTGCAAGCAGGGTCGAGGGCGCGGGTGCCGGTGCGGGCAAGATTGCCGGAGCCGATCAGGGTCAGGATCAAATGGCAGGTCGCGCGCGGGCTGGTGCATTGCCGGCGTTTGCTTGACACCAATTATTGGCGATCCCTATATCGGCGACTGCAAAGCCAATTGGCGGAGTAATATCCGCCCGATCGGTCTGGCGGAGTAGCTCAGCTGGTTAGAGCAGCGGAATCATAATCCGCGTGTCGGGGGTTCGAGTCCCTCCTCCGCTACCAATCAAATCAAAGGCTTACGGTTTTCCAAGCTCCGCGCATCTTGTTCACAGTCCGCGGATCGATCCCGAACCGGCGGGCCGCCGCCCGCTCGCTCAGGCCCTCAATCCGAACCGCATGCCGCACCTTCAAATAGAGACCCACGTCCTTCATCCCCCGCCCCCTGCCGACTCGAGGCAAAGGGCTATCTGCTGCCGGAGTTTTA
>JALHTP010000179.1 GCA_022865725.1 Methyloceanibacter sp.
GCCGTGGCGCCCACCTGGGACGACATCACCAAGCTCGCCGTGATCGCGGCCATCCGCACCATGCTCAACTATTTCCTGGCGAAGGATATCGCCGAATTCGATCAGGTCCGCGAATCGGCCGGAAATCCGCCCTCGGCCTGAGGGCGGCGATACCAATAGGGGCAGAACTTTGCCCTGCCCCCGACCTATTCCGTTGGACCCTCCGTCGGGAATATGTTTGAGTCTCAGGGTTAATCGTGGCGCGGGGCCCAAAGGGCGCTTCACGCCATCCGGCAGTTTCTCGGGGGTCGAGGACGCGAAGGCCGGTAAGCGTCCAATCGGAAGCGAAAGGCGTGCGGAGGCCGACAGAGCCTCCCTTTGCTGAAGATCGTCTTCCTGGGACTAAGGGATGTTCAGCAGCAAAAGCGCAGCCAAACGGCGGTTCCAGCTCGTCCTGATCAAGCCGTCGCATTACGACAAGGACGGCTACGTCGTGCAATGGGTGCGCTCGACCATGCCGTCGAACTCGCTCGCCGCCGTCTATAGCCTGGCGCTGGGCGCCGCCGAGCGGCAGCTGCTCGGGCCCGACCTTCCCATCGATGTCATCGCCATGGACGAGACCAATACGCGCGTCCGCCCGCAGGCGATCGCGCGCCAGATCAAGCAGAATGGCGGGCTCGGTCTGGTCGGCATTATCGGCGTGCAATCCAACGAATTCCCCCGTGCCGTGGACATCGCGCGGCGACTGCGCGAGGCCGGCATCCAGGTGATGATCGGCGGCTTCCATGTCTCGGGCTGCCTCTCCATGCTCAAGGAGCTTCCCGCCGATATCCAAGCGGCGCAGGCGCTCGGCATTTCCATTTACGCCGGCGAGGCCGAGGAGGGTCTCGACGAGGTGCTGACCGACGCGGCGCGCGGCGAGCTTCGTCCGCTTTACGATCACATGAAGCACCTGCCGGACATCGGCGACATCCCCTCGCCGCCCTTCCTGCCCGTCGACTTCGTCAGGCGGACGATCGGCAACGTGACGAGCTTCGATGCCGGCCGCGGCTGCCCCTTCCAATGCTCCTTCTGCACCATCATCAACGTGCAAGGGCGCAAGTCACGCTATCGCTCGCCCGACAGCGTCGAGAAGATCCTGCGCTGGAACTACGCGCAGGGCGTGAACCGCTTCTTCATCACCGACGACAATTTCGCCCGCAACAAGGATTGGGAGGCGATCTACGATCGCATCATCAAGCTGCGCGAAGAGGACGGGCTGGACATCCGTTTCTGCATCCAGGTCGACACGCTTTGCCACAGGATCCCGAACTTCATCGATAAATCGAAGCGGGCTGGCGTCACCCGCGTGTTCATCGGGCTCGAGAACATCAACCCCGCCAATCTGATCGCCGCCAAGAAGCGGCAGAACAAGATCACCGAGTACCGCAAGATGCTGCTCGAATGGAAGCGGGTCGGCATCATGACCTACGCCGGCTACATCCTCGGCTTCGAGAACGACACGCCGGAGTCGATCCTCCACGACCTCGAGATCATCAAGAAAGAGCTGCCGCTCGACATGCTCGAGTTTTTCGTGCTGACGCCGCTGCCAGGGTCCGAGGACCACAAGGTGCTGTACGAGAAGGGGGTCTGGATGGACCCCGACATGAACAAATACGATGTCGAGCACGTCGTCACCGCCCATCCCAAGATGACAGTGGAAGAGTGGTCGGGCATCTACCAAGCGGCCTGGGGCGCCTATTATACCGACGATCATCTCGAGACGATCATGCGCCGCGCCTATGCCTGCGGCATCAACCTCCGTTCGCTCAGGACCGTGCTGTTCTGGTTTTCGAGCGCGGTGCCGGTGGAGGGCTTGCATCCGCTGCAATGGGGAATCTTCCGCATCAAGCACCGTCGCGACCGCCGCTCGGGTCTGCCGATCGAGTCGCCGATTCCGTTCTATGCCCGCTACGCGGCCGACATCGCCCGCAAGGTCACGA
>JALHTP010000180.1 GCA_022865725.1 Methyloceanibacter sp.
AGCTCGGCAGCTCCTCGCCGGCGCGCTCGTCCTTGGCGACCCCGGTGCAGGTGACGGATTTGATACGGACCAGCGCCACGAGGTCGCTCTTCTCCAGCAGCTGGCTTTCCGACATCGGCGGCGGCAGCGCGAGCACCGGCTTTGCCATGATGGCAAAACCGAGCAAGAGGGTGGAAAGCATAAGACCAAGACGCATGGGACCAAGACGCATGGGACCTCCTAGTGGAGCGACTCTAACATTTGCTTCCCCCGCTTGACAGCGGCGAGGACGCGGTTGGGGTCGGCGGTCCAGACGAAGGGCTTGGGGTCTGCATTGGTTTCCTCGACGAAGCGGTTGATGGCGGCCTGAAGGTCGATGACGGAGCGGAAAACGCCGCGCTTCAGCCTTCGTCTGGTCAGCTTGGCAAAAAAGCCCTCGACGGCGTTGAGCCAGGAGGCCGAGGTGGGCGTGAAATGGAACGTCCAGCGCGGATGGTTGGCGAGCCAGGCGCGCACCTTGGGATGCTTGTGGGTGGCGTAGTTATCGACGATCGCATGGATCACCTTGCCCGCCGGGACTTGCGCTTCGATGGCATTGAGGAAGCGGATGAACTCCTGGTGCCGGTGGCGCTGCATGTTGCGGCCGATGATGGTGCCGTCGAGCAAGTTGAGCGCGGCGAACAGCGTCGTGGTGCCGTGACGCTTGTAGTCGTGCGTCATCGTCCCGGCGCGGCCCTTCTTCATGGGCAGTCCTGGCTGGGTGCGGTCGAGCGCCTGGATTTGGCTTTTCTCGTCGACCGAGAGGATGACGGCGTGGGCGGGCGGATCGACGTAGAGGCCAACGATATCCATGAGCTTGTCGGCGAACTTCGGGTCCTTCGACAGCTTGAAGGTACGAATGCGGTGTGGAGCGAGTTGATGGGCATCGAGAATGCGCTGGACCGAACGCAGGCTGACGCCCGCCGCCTTCGCCAACATCCGCCCCGTCCAGTGGGTCGTCTCGCCCGGTGGCGGTCCGAGCGCCAGATCGACGACACGCCGCACGGTCTCTGCCGCCAGCGGCTTCTTGCCAGGCAGCCGCGTCTTGTCGCGCAGGAGCCCCTCCACGCCTTCCCGCATGAAGCGCTCCTGCCACCTCCAGACGACGGGCTTCGACTTGCCCGATCGGCGCATGATCTCGGTGGTGCCCCGGCCGTCGGTAGTGGCCAAGATGATCTTGGCGCGCCAAACATGCTTCTGCGGCGCGCGGCGATCCAAGACGATCGCCTCAAGCCGACGGCGATCGTCTCGGGTGACGTTGACAGCGATCCCTGTTCTCATGGCGAGAGCTTGAACTGCTTCGGCAGATTTGGGAATCCTCCGAATGAATCAGACCACTAGCGAGCTGACAGGAACTCATCGAACCCCCCACGAGCTCCAGCATTGAGCCCCACCGCCATAGCCCCGCGGCTGGGTAAGCCGAAGCACTTCCGGTCCAGCACGCTGTTTGAAGGCAGCCTTAAATGCAGATTGTGATGGGCAGATCGGTCTCATGGATTTGGCTGGCAGTACCACGCTTTTGTACTATTCGTCCGAAGAAGCCAAGGAAGGGGAACAGGCGTTCCTGGAGCGGCGAGCTCCCAACTTCAGTCAAGTTTCCGCGTTTGCCCTAAGTCATGCACTTACCTTTAATTGGTCCGCTTTGGGTCATTAGCGGACAT
>JALHTP010000181.1 GCA_022865725.1 Methyloceanibacter sp.
CTCGGCGTTTTGCTGCATTAGAGCGCGCCAAAGCCTTGGGTTAGACGGCGGTGAATTCGCTCCTGCTTACTTTGACGGCATTGCTGATTCTAGTCTTGAGCGCGCTCTTTGCCGCGCCGCTTTTCATCGACTGGAACGACTACCGCTCAGTCTTCGAGACCAAAGCCACCAATCTGCTCGGCCGCCAGGTGAAGGTCGGCGGCAAGGTTCATCTCGTCCTTCTGCCCGCGCCCGAGCTCAAATTCGACGACATCATGGTTGCCGGCCAGGAAGGGCATCTCGACCGGCCGTTCCTGGAGGCCCGCTCGCTCGAGGCATGGCTCAATATCGGCGCGCTTCTCACCGGAACCGTCGAGGCGCGCAAGATCGCCCTGGTCGATCCGGTTCTCCGTCTCGATCTCAAGGCTGACGGCACCGGCAATTGGAGCGACGTGGGGCGCCGCGGCGTAGCGCTTCCCTTCGCCCCCAAGGACGTGTTGCTCGACTCGATCAGCGTCAGCGGCGGCAGGGTCGAGATCACCAAGCAAGGCGCCAAGCAGCTTACCCTCGATGACGTTGCGGGCGAGGCGAACGCCCAGTCGCTGTCGGGTCCCTACAAAGTGTCGGCCAATTACGCCTATGAGGGGCGCCCGCAAGAGCTCAGATTTTCCACCAGCGCGCCCGACGCTGGAGGGCTGTTCCGCGTCAAGTCGGCGCTGCGCGACCTCGACCGCAATACGACCTATCTTTTAGACGGCGGCGTGACCGGGATCGGCGGCCAGCCCGCTTATGACGGCACCATCATCGTGCGCGCCGCAAATGCCTCTTCAGGCAGCGAGGGGGAGGCGGCGGCGGACGCTCAGAAGGCTGACCCGCAGAAGGACGATCAGCCGGCCGACAAATCCTCGCGCTTCGAGTTGAAGGGCCCGCTCAAGGCTACCCCCGATCGCGCCGAGTTCCCCGATTTCGATCTCACCGTGCATGCCAACGGGCACCCGCAGATTTTCAAGGGCAAGCTGAGCCTCGACTTCGGCGAGCGCATCACGGCCATAAGCGAGCTTGCGGCGAGCTTTGTCGATCTCGACGCCATGTTCGCCACACCTGGCGCCGAAGAGCGGCCGCCTCCGGCCACCGTCCTTTATATGCTCGCCGACGAGATCCTCGGCGAGGCAGCCGAGTTCGGTGACGGAACGCTCGGCCTCGCCATCGAGCAGGCGAGCCTCGGCGGCGATCTCGTCGGCGCCATCGATCTCGCGCTGGCCACGAAAGACGGCGCGCTCAAGGTGGAGCGCCTCAAGGCCGTGCTCCCCGGCAAGAACCGCATCGAGGCCTCGGGACGGTTGACCCGCGGCGAGTTCGGGCCGGTCTTCGCCGGTCCGGTCAAGATCGAGGGCTCGGGACTCAGGCCCCTGACCCGCTGGGCCGCCGGCGATCGCGACATGTCGGGACAGGCCTCGATCGGCGACTTCACCGTCATGGCCAATGCCAGCATCGGCGACGGCGAGCTCAATCTTGCCGACGCCTCGGGCGAGCTGAGCGGGAACAAGTTCCGCGGCGGCCTTCACTTGCATGGCGGCGAGCGCCCCCTGATCGAGCTTACCCTCGACAGCGACCGCCTCGATTTGCGCGAAATGATCGGCGACGGCTCGCTGTGGCAGTCGTGGCTGCCGTCGTCTGGAAAAGACGGAGCGGCTGGCGCGGACCAGAGCCTCTTCGCGCAGCTTCCCGACGACGACATGCGCGTGACCTTGCGCGTCGGCGAGCTTCTGCTGCCCAATATTCCACCCGGCAAGCTCGATGCCCGCTTCGCGCTCCAGCGCGACACGCTCGACGTCGAGAAGCTCGACTTCGCCGCCGCCAACGCGCTCGCGCTCAACGGCAAGGGCCGCATCGAGCGGCTGCGCGACGCCCCGTCTGGCCGGGTCGATTTCGCGCTTCAGGCCGCGAGCGCCGACAGCCTGCGTATCGCGTCCGTGCTGTTCGGGCTGCCCGACGGCGTGAGCCGCTCGATGCATCTATCGCCGCTGGCGCCCTTGAACGTGCATGTGAGCCTCGTCGCGTCCCGCGAGGGCGGCTTGACCAACGCTTCCATCGAGCTCGCTGGCAAGGCTGGCGCGTCCGATATCTCCCTCGTCGCCCGCGCGCTCGGCGACCCCGCCAAACCCGGCGAGGCCAAGATCGACATCGACGGCAAGGTGGTCGGCGAGAAGCCGCAGGCCTTTCTCGTTCTGCTGTTTCCCGATCTTCCGCTCGAGCGCATCGTCACCCCGGCCGGGAGCCAGGGGAGGCTCATCGTCAAGCTCTCCGGCGTGCCGGACGCCAAGGTCGCCGGCAAGGCCGCGCTCGAGACGGCGGCGATCGAGGTCGCCTTCGTTGGGCAAGGCTCGTTACAGCCAAGCGGGCTCGCGGCTGCCGGGAAGGCTGCGGTCGTGAGCCAGGATGCAAGCGCGGCGCTCACATTGCTCGGTTTCGAGGCGCCGCCAAGCGCCGCGGGTGTTCCCTTGAGCCTCCGCCTCGATGTCACCAAACAAGCCTCGACCGTCGACCTCAACGCCGTCACCGGGAGCATCGCGGGCGAGGCTGTCGCCGGCACAGCCCATTTGGACCTTAGCGGCGCGAAGACGCGCTTTGCCCTTTCGGGCAGCGCCGGGACCCTGTCGCTGCCCTCGCTGCTCGGCGTGCTGGTGGCCTGGCACCGCGCGCCATCGACGGATGAGATGCTGGGTGCGATCGGCCCCGGGGCCTCGGAGGTCTGGCCGTCGCGCGGTTTCTCGCTTGGGCCGATCGAGCAGGCGGAAGGCGAGATCGCGCTGAAAGCCAATACGCTCTCCCTCGGTTCGGCCATCAAGGTGCAAGGGGCCACGCTTAACGCAATGGTCGGCAAGGACGGGCTCTCCGTCACCGGCCTCAAGGGCCGTCTCTTCGGCGGCGAGTTTGCCGCCTCGGGCAGCCTCGCCCCGCGTGGCAACGGCGCCGAGCTTGCCGCGCGTGCCGAGATCAAGGGCGGCAAGCTCGAAGAGCTTGCCAAGAGCGTCACCGGATCGGGCCTCGCCAAGGGCCCCTTCGACCTCGCCGTCAATGTGCAAGGCGAGGGCTTGAGCCCGCCCGGCCTCGTCGCCGGCTTAAGCGGGGAGGGGACGCTTGTCCTCGGCGCCGGCACGCTCCAGGCGCTGTCCGCCGCTCCGCTGCGCGGCGTCGCCGCGACGGCCGCCAACAAGACCATCAAGGCCGACAAGGAAGAAATCGAGGCCGATGCGAAGAGCGTGCGCGAGACGATCACCAAGGGCATCTACAAATATGCGCCGGCCAAGCTCGCCTTCGACGTCAAGAACGGCACGCTCCGGCTCAGCCCGGCAACGCTCTCAAGCCCGGGCTCGGAGACCAAGATCAACGGCTATATCGAGCTGGCGAGCCTCAAGCTCGACAGCGAGTGGGCGGTGAGCTTGGCGGGCGCCGGCAGCAAGGATGTGCCGCCGGTGAGTCTCGTCTTCACCGGCACTCTCGACAAGGCGGGCGAGATTTCCCCTGTGATCGACACCGCTGCCATCGAGGCCTATCTCACCATGCGGCGCATGCAGGAGGACGTCGAGCGCCTGGAGACGCTCGACGTGAGTGGCAAGACACAGCCGCCAGCGGAGCCCGAGCTTGAGGAGATAACCTCCGCTGTGCCTGAGGAGCCTTCAGAGCCGGAGAGCGCCTCCCCGCCCGAGTCCGCGCCGTTCGAGGAGCAGAAGCCCACGGCCGAAACCGAGACTCCCAACCAAACGATTCCGCAATCGGCGCCCTCCGCCAAGGCCGCACACTCGGCGATCGATCTGCTTCAGGAGGCTTGGAACATCGAGATCGAGCCGGTGACGCCCGTTTCGACCAAGCCTGCCGAGGCGATGCCCGCGCCTCCCGCCGCCGCCGTCGCGCCGAAGCCGCCGGCTTCATCCTCTGCCGCGGTCGACGCACCCGAGCTGCCGGCGGCGGCGCCTCTCGCCGAGCCCGCGCCGCCTATGCCGCCCGTATCGCCCGCGCGTCCGGCACCGGCCACTGAGGCTGCGACAACCCCCGCAGCCGAGCCGACCCCCGCCGCTGTCGAAGTGGTGAAACCGCCGCGCCCGCGTC
>JALHTP010000182.1 GCA_022865725.1 Methyloceanibacter sp.
AGGAGAGGCCAGCGAGCCGATCGCGATAATGCGCCAGCACGGGATCGCCTTCCGGCCCTGGCGGGATCGAGTGGAGGAGATGCGTCGTGCCCTCGAGCGCGTTGGGAAGAGCGGCGTTGCCGGCCTCTCCCGAGAACTGAGCCATCTCGTAGCCGCGCGATGCCAGCTGGCCGATTCTACCTACGTCGCGCGCCGTTCCGGCGATCTGCCAGCCTTTGGCGGCAAGGCGCGCCGCAAGCGTCTGTGCCGAGAAGCCGAGACCGAAAGCGAACAGCCGGCTCACGCGGCTTCCCCCATCCATTCGCTTCGCACCTCGGGGTCGGGTTCCTGGGCGAAGCGCGAGACGCGCAAGATTTGGAAGCGATGCGGCGCAAGCCGCGACAGCGCCCACACCGCCATGGCGCGCACCAGCGGCGAGCCATCCTCGAGCCGCGCCTCGATCGACGGCACGAGGGTGGCGTCGCCGGAATTGCCGGCGGCGATCAGCACGTTGCGCAGGAAGCGGTCGCGGCCGGTGCGCTTGATGGGCGTGCCACGAAACCGCGCGCGGAACGCTGCATCGTCGAGAGCGAGAAGCACGGCCAGGGGAGGGTTGTCGCTTTCTTCTCTCAGGCTGAGCTTCGCCTCGCGCGCGGTGCTCGCGAATTTGTTCCACGGGCAGACGGCGAGGCAATCGTCACAGCCGAAGATGCGGTTCCCCATCGCTTGGCGAAAGTGCGGCGCGATATGTCCCTTATGCTCGATGGTAAGGTAGGAGATGCAGGCCGTCGCATCGATCTGATAGGGCGCGGTGAAGGCGTGCGTCGGGCAAATATCGAGACAGCGCCGGCAGGCCCCGCAATGGTCCTGCTCGGCCGCGTCGGGCTCGATCTCAGCGGTCGTGAAGATCGATCCGATAAAGAGCCACGACCCGAACTCGCGCGAGACGAGATTGGTATGCTTGCCCTGCCAGCCAAGCCCGGCGCGCGCGGCAAGCGGCTTCTCCATCACCGGCGCGGTATCGACGAACAGCTTCACCTCGGCGTCGACGAGCTGCTGCACGCGCGCGGCGAGCGGCTTCAGCTTCGCCTTGAGCAAATCGTGATAATCGGTGCTGTGCGCATAGACCGAGATGGCGCCGCGTGATTTTTGTTTGAGGATGGCGAGCGGGTCGCCGGCGCGCCCATAATTCAGCCCGAGCAGGATGACGCTGCGCGCCTCGGGCCACAGCGCGCGGGGGGATTTGCGGCGCTTCGCCGTCGAGGCGAGCCACGCCATGTCGCCTTGCCGGCCATCGGCGAGAAATTGATCGAGCGCTTCGCCCGCGCCTTCCACCGCGTCGGCTGAAGCGAAGCGGACGGCATCGAAGCCGAGCGCCTTGGCCTCCTTCGCGATCGTCTCTTTCAGCTTCTCTGCCATGCCCACTCATGTCGGGGCGGCTGCCTCAAAAGTCGAGGTCGGCATAAGTCCCTGACGGGGTAAAGCCCGCGACGCGGTCCTGCAGGAGCGGCCTGAAGGACGGCCTCGATTTCAGGAGCGCATACCAATTCTTCGCCGCCTCATACTCTTCCCACGGGATCTCGCCGAGATAGTCGAGCGCCGACAGATGCGCCGCCGCGGCGAGATCGGCAAAGCTCATGGCATCGCCCGCAAGCCAGCTGCGCGTCTCGGCGAGATGGCCGATATAGCTCAAATGATAGCGCAGATTCTCGTGCCCGGCCCGCATCGCCTCCATGTCGGGCGAGGCGCTTTGCGGCCCGAAGCGCCTGAACACCTTCTCCTCCACGAGATAGGACGTCACCTCGTCGTGGAACTTGCGGTGGAACCAGTCGGTCAGCCGCCGCGTCTCGGCCCGTGCCGCGGCGTCGCCCGGAAACGGCTGGAACAGCCGCGCGTCGCGCTCGTCGGCCGTGTCGCCAAGATATTCGGAGATCGCATAGGCGCCCACGATCGGCCCATGCTCGTCGGAGATGAACACCGGCAGCGTCCCGGCCGGGTTCAGCGCCACGAACTCCGGGCGCCAGTCCCAGGGGCGCTCCTCCACGAGCTCGGCCTCGATGCCGCACTCGTCGAGCGCGAGCCGGATCGACCGGGAAAAGGCGCAGAGCGGATAATGCAGCAGGTTCGCCATCGGACCGTTGTGCGGCTAGGCGGTTGCTAAATGAATCGCGCGAAACTGGAGCCTCGTATAGAACCTGCACGCGCGCCGAACAAGCGGGCGTCGAGGGGCCATGACTTTAGAGCAGATCATCGTGCTTGCCGTGGTGCAGGGGATCACCGAGTTCCTGCCTATTTCCTCATCAGGGCATTTGATCCTTGTTCCCCAGCTGATGCATTGGCAGGACCAGGGCCTGGTCGTCGATGTCATGACGCATCTCGGCACGTTGCTTGCCGTCCTCATCTATTTCTGGCGAGACGTGTGGCGGCTGATCGTCGGCGCGCTGGAGCTGTTCAAAGGCAAGGTGACGGACGATGGGCGGCTCGCCATCTACATCGTTCTCGCCACCATCCCTGCCGTCGCCTTCGGCGTCGTTCTCAAGAAATTCGGCTTTGCCGACCTCGAGCGCAACGTCGCCATCATTGCCTGGAACACGATCCTCTACGGCATTCTGATGCTGATTGCCGACATGGTCGGGCCGCAAGAGCGCACCATGAAGAACATGACGCTGGGGAGCGCGCTGATCATCGGCGTGGCGCAGGCGCTAGCGCTGATTCCTGGCACGAGCCGATCCGGCGTGACGATGACCGCCGCCCGGTTCTTGGGCTTCACGCGTCCCGACTCGGCGCGATTCTCCTTTCTGCTGGCCATTCCGGCTACGGCCGGGGCTATCGTTTTCACCGTCGGCGATGCGCTTGCGAGCGGCCAGGGGGTGACCATGGACGCGGTCTACTGTGCGGCGCTCACTTTCGTCGCCGGCATCCTCGCCATAGCCTTTTTGATGAACTTGATCCGCCGCATCAGCTTCCTGCCCTTCGTGCTCTATCGCATGGCGCTAGGAGGCTTCCTGCTCGTCCTGCTCTACAGCTGACGCGGTCTAGGGCCGGTACAGGGAGAACTGTCCGCGCGGGCGGAACTGCTCGAGATAATCGGGAACGACGGCCTTGATCGACACCGGCTCCTCGATGCCGAGTCCTTCCAGCGTGCGCCCATCTCGCTTGGCGGCGTCGCTCACGACATTGTCGGTTTGGAGCAGCCGCACCTGGTAGAGGGTGAGCGGCGGCTTCGGCAGGAGCTGCAAAAAAGCCGCTTGCAGCCTGGCGAGCCAGAACGGCTCGGGCACGAGCCAGCGCTTCCGCATGGTGTAGGTCAGCACGCGCTGCATCACCTCTCGCAGGGTGAGCATTTCCGGGCCTCCAAGTTCGTAAGGCGCTCGCGCATCGGCCTTGCCGATGAGCGCGGCAATGACGGCCTTGGCCACGTCGCCCACGAACACGGGCTCCAGCCGCGTCTTGCCGCCGCCGATCAGGGGAAGCGCCGGCGCGATACGCGCGAGCGCGGCGAAACGGTTGAAGAAATCGTCCTCGGGCCCGAACACGATGGACGGCCTGAGAATGACGGATTCGGGAAAAACCTCTTTGACCGCTTCCTCGCCTGCCGCCTTGCTGCGCGCGTAGACCGAGAGCGCGTCACGGCTCGCGCCGATCGCCGAGACATGCACCAAGGCTTTTGCGCCCCCCGCCCGCGCGGCTTCGGCCACGTGGCGTGCGCCTTCGTCCTGCACCGACTTGAAGGTCTGCTTGCCGGACGGAAACAGGATGCCGACGAGATTGATGACCGCGTCGGCGCCGGCGGCGGCGGCGAGCAGCGACTCGGGATAGCGCACATTGGCCTGTACGGCGTTGATCTGCCCGACCCCGCCAAGCGGCTGGAGATGGCCCGCGAGCTCAGGGCGCCTGACCGCGACCCGCATACGCGCGCCGGTCTTGGCGATGGCCCGCACCACATGGCGCCCGACAAAGCCCGAGCCGCCATAGATGGTAATCAGTGCCGCGTTGTTGAGAGTGACCGCCACTTTGATCCCGCCTCCAAATCTCCCTTCCCCTTGAAAGGGAGGCTACACCGCAGCAATACACGAGGGAGCCGAACCCTGGGAAGCGCCGCCCGCTGATTGACTTTGCGGGGTGCGGATCGTACTTGAGGCGGGGTTAAGCCCAGGTGGCGGAACTGGTAGACGCGCTAGCTTCAGGTGCTAGTGCCCGAAAGGGCGTGGAAGTTCGAGTCTTCTCCTGGGCACCATTCCCGCTTTTTTAAGCGCTCGCGTCCATAATGCGGCCGCCAAGGAGCGCTTC
>JALHTP010000183.1 GCA_022865725.1 Methyloceanibacter sp.
CCGAGGATTTGACCGGCGGCGATGCGGCGGAGAACGCCGCCCATATCCGTGCGGTGCTCGGCGGGCAGCAAGGCGCGTTCCGCAATATCGTGCTTCTGAATGCTGCGGCGGCGCTGCTCGTCGCCGGCACGGCGAAGACGCTGCGCGAGGGCGTGACGCTTGCCGCGCAGTCGATCGACAGCGGCAAAGCCAGGGGCGTGCTAGAAGCCCTCGTTAAGCTCAGCCATGATAGAGTTTGACGCCGTGGCACAGGTGCTCGACAACATCCTCGCCTATAAGCGGAAAGAGGTGGAAGCCGCCAAGGCGGCGGCCGGCGCCGGAGCCCTGCGCGCCCGCGCCGAGGGCGCTTCCCCAGTGCGGCCCTTTGCCGATGCTTTGCGCGCGCGCGTCGGCAAAGGCGCGTTCGCGCTCATCGCCGAGATCAAGAAAGCGAGCCCGTCGAAGGGGCTGATCCGCGCCGATTTCGATCCGCCTTCGCTTGCGCGGGCCTACGAGAAGGGCGGCGCCGCCTGCCTTTCGGTCTTGACCGACGCGCCCTCCTTCCAGGGGCGTCCCGAATATCTCGCCGCCGCGCGGGAGGCGACAAGGCTGCCGGTGCTGCGCAAGGACTTTATGCTCGACCCCTTTCAGGTGCTGGAGGCGCGGGCGCTCGGCGCCGATTGCATCCTCATCATCATGGCGGCGGTGGATGACGCAACAGCGCGCGATCTCGTCGCCGCCGCAGGCGGTCTCGGCATGGATGTTCTCGCCGAGGTGCACGACGAGGCCGAGCTTGGCAGGGCGTTGAAGCTCGACACGAAGCTCATCGGCATCAACAATCGCGACCTCAAGACCTTCGCGACCACGCTTGCCACCACGGAGCGCCTTGCGCCGCTGGTGCCGTCCGATCGCCTCATCATCGCCGAGAGCGGCATCTTCACCCATGCCGACCTTGTCCGGCTTGCCGGCTCGGGGGTGCGCGCCTTCCTCGTGGGCGAAAGCCTGATGCGGCAGGAGGATGTGGCGGCGGCGACGCGCGCACTGCTCACCGGGTCTCAGGCGCAAGCGGAGGCTGCGCAATGACGGCGCGGCTCAGCCATCTCAACGACAAGGGCGAGGCCCGCATGGTCGATGTCTCGGCCAAGGAGGTCACCTCTCGCACCGCGCGCGCCGAGGGCTTCGTCGCCATGGCGCCGGGTACGCTCGAGCTGATCCTTGCTGGCAAGGCGCCTAAGGGCGATGTGCTGGCGACCGCCCGCATCGCCGCCATCATGGCCGCCAAGCGGACGGCCGAGCTGATCCCGCTCTGCCATTCCCTTCCGCTCTCGGAGGTGACGGTCGATTTCGAGCCGTCACGCGAGCCGCCGGGTTTGCGCGTGCAGGCGACCGCCAAGGTCGACGCCAAGACCGGGGTCGAGATGGAGGCGCTGGTGGCGGTCTCGATCGCCTGCCTCACCATCTACGACATGGCGAAGGCGGTCGACCGGGAGATGTCCTTCTCCGGCATCCGCCTGGTGGAAAAGACCGGCGGCCGCTCCGGCCATTTCAAGCGCTGATGGCACTGCTCTCGGTCGCTGAAGCGCTTGCCCGCGTGACGCAAGGATTGGCGCCGCTCGAGGCTGAGCGCGTGGCGCTCGACCAGGCAAAAGGCCGCGTGCTTGCCGAGGATCTCGCGGCACGCCTCACCCAGCCGCCTTTCGACGCTTCGGCCATGGACGGCTATGCGGTCCGCGCCGCCGACGTAGCGGCGCTGCCGGCGACGCTCAGGCTGATCGGCGCCTCCCTCGCCGGCGCTGGCTTCAGGGGGCGCGTGGGGCATGGCGAGGCCGTGCGCATCTTCACCGGCGCGCCGGTGCCCGACGGCGCCGACACCATCGTCATCCAGGAAAATGCCGACGAGGTTTCGGGTGCGGTCAGCGTCAAGGACGCTGCCGCCGGCCGGCATATCCGCCCGCGTGGACAGGACTTCAAGGAAGGTGAAATCCTGCTTCGGACCGGCACAAGGCTTGGTCCCCGCGAGCTGATGCTTGCCGCCTCCATGAACCACGCCGAGCTCCCCGTCCGCCGCAAGCCGAAGGTGGCGATCCTCGCCACGGGCGATGAGGTGGTGCCGCCGGGCTCGGAGCTCGCGGCTGATCAGATCGTGTCCTCCGTGCCTTACGGGCTTGCGGCGCTGATCGAGCGCCATGGCGGAGAGGCCATGAGCCTCGGCATCGCCAAGGACGACAAAGAGAGCCTCGTCACGCTCGCCCGCGCCGGAAGCGCCGCCGACATCCTGCTCACCATCGGGGGGGCCTCCGTGGGCGAGCGCGACCTCGTGGCGAGCGCGCTCCGCACCGAAGGGCTCGAGCTCGATTTCTGGAAGATCGCCATGCGGCCGGGAAAGCCCCTGCTCTATGGCCGGCTCGGTAGCCAGCGCGTGCTCGGGCTGCCGGGGAACCCGGTCTCGGCCTTCGTCGCTTCGCTCGTGTTCCTGGTGCCGATGCTCGAGCGGATGCTTGGGCTCGTCCAAGCGGCGAGAGCCGAGCCACATGGGCTGCTTGGCGAGGCGCTGCCAGCCAATGGCGAGCGGGAGCATTACATGGGCGCGGTCTCGGAATGGCGGGAGGATGGCACGCGCATCGTGCGTCCCCTGCCCTCCCAGGACTCATCGCTTGTTGCCGGGCTCACCTGCGCCGATTGCCTGATCGTGCGGCTGCCGCATGCGCCTGCCCTGCCCGCGGGCGCCCGGGTCGGGATCTTGCCGCTCGATCGCGGTTAAGGCGCCGGAAACCCGAATCGCCCGAGGTCACTCTTCCGGCGGCGTCCTACCGCATTTTGTGGCATTGCCGCTTGCAGAACACAAACAGAACAGATAAACTGTTCATGATTTGTACAAGCGGGCTCCGCAATCGTTAAAACGTCGAACGAACGAAGTCCAAAGCGCTCAAAGGGGACCAGATGCTCACTTCGAAGCAAAAAGAGCTTCTCATGTTCATCCATGAGCGGTTGAAGGAGACCGGCGTTCCGCCCTCCTTCGACGAGATGAAAGAGGCGCTCGATCTCAAGTCGAAATCGGGCATCCATCGGCTGATTACAGCGCTTGAGGAGCGCGGCTTCGTGCGCCGCCTGCCGCATCGGGCGCGGGCCATGGAGATCGTGAAGCTGCCCGATTCAATGCCCCAGCCGCTTGCCCAGCGCTCCCGCGGCTTCTCGCCAAGCGTGATCGAGGGGAGCTTGGGCCGCGTGCCCCAGGTGGCCGAAGGCGAGAGCCTCCCCCAGACCGTGAGCGTGCCGGTGATGGGCCGCATCGCCGCCGGCGTTCCGATCGAGGCGATCCAGACCCGCATGAGCACGATCGAGGTGCCGCCTGAGCTCCTCAGCAAGGGCGAGCATTTCGCGCTCGAGGTCAAAGGCGATTCCATGATCGATGCCGGCATTCTCGAAGGCGACACGATCATCGTCAGGAAATGTGAGGACGCGACCAACGGCGATATCGTCGTGGCGCTGGTCGACGAGGAGGAGGCCACGCTCAAGCGCTTGCGGCGGCGTGGCGACTCTATCGCGCTCGAAGCGGCCAATCCAGCCTACGAGACGCGCATCTTCGGCCCCGACCGCGTGCGCGTGCAGGGACGCCTCGTCGGCCTGATCCGGCGCTACTGACGAGTCTTTTTCACTTTTCCTTTTGTCATCGCCCGGCTTGACCGGGCGATCCAGTAACGCCTGTCGGCGTTACTAAGCTCGTGAGTACTGGATGCCCGCCTGCGCGGGCATGACAAGCGGGGGCGCCGAGAATCCTGCGGCCCTCTTCTTCTCATTCCTCGGGATTGCCGTCGGAACGCTTCGTAGCGTCGTCGGCATCCTCGTCACCGGCTTCGTTGTCATGGGCATGGGCTTGGCCTGCACGGGACGAAGGTCCCGGCGTGACAATGGCGCGGTCGGGCACCCAGGGCCTGTGCCCGCGCGCAGCGGCGACTGTCTCCGTCCGGATCGAGAGGCCTTCGATATAGAGCGCGTGCGCGCCTTCGGCTTTCAGCATGCGCCGGTCGACGATCACACGCGCGGCGCGGCACTTCTTGCCGACTGTGAAGGGCGCGATGACGATGTCGGCAAGGCGGCAGTCCTCCTCGAGCGCGCCCGCATCGCGGATGAGCGCCACGGTCTTGCCCTTGACCGTGCCGATGCAGCCGAGAGTGTCGCAGCGGAAGATGCTCTCGTCCGCCGCCGCAGTGGCGTCGCGATCGTCGCCGTCGGCGAGCAGCCAATTGTCGACGCTGTAGCTTGCGGCGGTCGCCGGCGGAAAGACGAGATTGCCGCTCTCCGACCTGAGCGCCGCCGTGGCCCCCTCCCGCTCGATGAGAATGTCGGGCCGCTCGCCGCCCGGCGCGAGCGCAAGCCCCGACGCGGCGATGACGAGGCCGAGCGCCCGCGTCCGCGTCCGCCACAGGCAGAGCCACAAGCCGCCGAGCACGATCAGGGCGAGCGAGAAGCCTGAGATGCGCGGCAGGATGGTGACCGCGCCGGGCCCTGACTCCACCCATTCGCCCGCTCCCACCATCAGCTCGATGCCGAGCCCCATGGCCCGAAGCGGCCAGGCTTCGAGGCCGAAGGGCATGGCGATCATGCTCAACACGGCCATGGGCATGATCAGCAGGCTGACGAGAGGCGCCGCGATCAGATTGGCGATGAGGCCGTAATGGGTCATGCGGTGGAAGTGGTAGACGGCGAAGGGCGCGATCGCCGTGCCCGCCACGAGCGTGGTGACGGCGGCGCCCGTCACGAGGCCCCAACCTTTCCGCAAAGTCCCCCATACGGGGCTCACATCGGCGAGCCGCTCCCGCTCCGCCATCCATTCATAGAGAGCGACGAGCGCAACCACCGCCGCAAACGACATCTCGAAGCTCGGGTCGAACAACGATTCCGGAGCGACAATGAGAATGGCGAGCGCGGCCAGCGCGACATTGCGCATCGTCAGGGCCGGCCGGTCGAGCATGACTGCGATCAGCACGATGCTCGTCATGATCCAGGAGCGGACCGTGGGTACGGCGGCGCCAGACAGGGCAAGATAGAAGGTGGCCGCGGCGAGCGCCGAAGCGGCGGCCCATTTCTTGATGGGGTAAAGGAGCGCAAGCGCGGGCACGGATGCCAGCAGCGCGCGCACGAGCCAGAACACGGTGCCCGCCATGATCACCATATGCAGGCCGGAGATCGAGATGATATGGGCGAGCCCTGAATCGCGCATGGATTGGGTCACCTCCTCGGAGATGCCGCCGCGCTCGCCGGTGATCAGAGCCGCCGCGATCTCGCCTGTCTCTCCGGGCAACGCGGCTCTGATGCGGGCATTGATCTTGGCTCGCAGCGCATCGACAGTGCCCCACGCCGCCAAGTCCCATGGGGGCGCGGGCACAGCGTCGAGGGGGGAGATTTTGCTCGTTGCGTAGCCGGTCGCGCCGAGGCGGGCGAACCAGGCCTGGCGCCCGAAATCGAAGCCGCCCGGCTCGATGGGCTCAGGCGGCGGCTGAAGCGTCGCATTGAGGCTGACGGCCTCGCCGATCTCGATGTTTGACACATCCTTGGCGGGCATCGTCACGCGCAGGCGATAGGGACGCATCTCAGGCTTCAGATCGCCCAAAGAGAGGACCCGCAAAGTGATCCTGGCGCGTCCCTTGTCGCGGAGTTCGTGCGCCTCGACGAAGCCCGTCGCTTTGACATAGCGGAGCTCATGGGACAGCACGGGCGCCCGGGCCATCTCGGTGCGGAGCTTGGCGGCGGCGAAGCCTGACGCGAAGGCGAGCGCCGCGGCGCCGATGCATAATCCGAGCGGCGCATGTTTCGCGGCGAGGCAGAGCCCGGTGGCGCCAAGCAGAAGTGCTACGGCCAGTCTTGCGCCCGGCTCATCGGTGAGGGTGAAATAGCTGATGATGCCGCCGGCGAACAGCACCGGCAGCCAGAGGAACCAGCGGTCCTGCTCGGCTTCGAGCGCGCGGGCTGACGCTCCGAGAGACGCCGCCAGCAGCCCCTCGCGGCGCCTTGCGCCGGCGCGGTCTTCGCCGCCCCACCCCTCTTCGCCCCGGTCCGGCATGGCCGATGCTTAAGATCGGGCAGCGACGGCCCCCGGCCCTGCCCTTACACCGCATCTAGCCCTATGCTACATCACGGCCGCATCCACCCGCGCCAAAATCGCTCGGTTGCTTGAGCAGGCGCGAATGCCCCTTTCCTTGCCGAAGCGGGAGAAGCATATTCCAGCCATGAGCAAGCTGTTGGAGAAGGCGCTGGAGGCGGTGCGACGATTGTCCCCTGACGGACAAGATGAGATCGCGCGCGCCATGCTGACTTTGGCAGGCGAGGGCGAACCAGAGCCGATCGACCCGGCGCATTTGCCGAATGTGTTGCAAAGCCTGGCCCAGGCACAGCGCCGTCAATTCGCGACCGATGCTGAGGTGGAAGCCGCGTTTCGCCGCTTCGACGCATGAAGCTGCGCTTTACGCCGCGCGCGGTTCAAGATCTCGCGGAGCTTGCCGACCACATCCGCGCTCGCAACCCGGTTGCCGCTCAAGCGTTCGTGCTGCTATCTATGAGACCTTGCGAAACCTCATTCTGTTTCCCAGAGTCGCGCGGCGCCAGACGACGGAAGGCGTCCGCAAGGTGGTAGCCCGGAAGTACCCATATCTCATCTACTACACGGTGGATGAGGCCGAAGATGAGATCATTATCCTCAACGTCAAGCATCCAGCGCGTGAGCGCGACCATAGCGACGTCTGACCATGAGCGAAAAAATCATCACGCGTTTTGCGCCGTCGCCGACCGGGTACCTGCATATCGGGGGCGCGCGCACGGCGCTGTTCAATTGGCTCTATGCGCGGGCCAAGGGCGGCAAGATGCTGCTGCGCATCGAGGACACGGACCAGGCTCGCTCCACCGAAGGCGCGATCCTGGCCATTCTCGACGGCCTGCGCTGGCTCGAGCTCGATTGGGACGGCGAGCCCGTCTATCAGCTCACGCGCGCCGAGCGACATCGTGAGATGGCCGAGCAGCTGCTCGCCCAAGGCAACGCCTATCGCTGCTATGCGAGCCCTGAAGAGCTTCAGGCCATGCGCGAGCGCGCCCGGGCCGAGAGCCGCTCTCCCGGTTACGACGGCACGTGGCGGCATCGCGATCCAGCGGAGGCGCCCTCGGGCATCGAGCCCGCGATCCGCTTCAAAGCGCCCCGCGAAGGCGAGACGGTGATCGAGGACCGCGTGCAGGGCCGCGTCGTCTTCGCCAACAAGGATCTCGACGATCTCGTGATTCTGCGCAGCGACGGCACCCCGACCTACAATCTTTCCGTGGTGGTGGACGATCACGACATGGGTATCACCCATGTCATTCGCGGCGACGACCATCTCACCAATGCCGCGCGGCAGACGCAGATCTTCAAGGCGCTCGGCTGGACGACACCAATCTATTCCCATGTGCCGCTGATCCACGGACCCGACGGCGCCAAGCTGTCGAAGCGGCACGGCGCTCTCGGCGTCGAGGCTTACCGCGCCATGGGCTATCTTCCCTCGGCGCTGCGCAACTATCTCGTCAGGCTCGGTTGGAGCCATGGCGATACCGAGATCATGTCGACCGAGGAGATGATCCGATGGTTCGATCTCGATGCGATCGGGCGCTCGGCCGCGCGCTTCGATTTCGCCAAGCTCGAAAATCTGAACGGCCACTATCTCCGCGCCACGCCTGACGCCGAGATCGTCGAGCGCTTGAAGGCGCTCCTGCCCGAGCTTCCCGACGGGGCTGAGCTCGGCACGCGGATCGGGGAGGATGGCTGGAGCAGACTGGAGCGCGCCATGCCGGGATTGAAGGAGCGGGCCACGACCCTGGTCGAGCTTCTCGACAACGCCGCCTTCCTCTTCGCCAAGAGGCCGCTGGCGCTCGATGAGCCGGCGAGCAAGCTTCTCGACGAATCCGGTCGCAGCACGCTTGCCGGCCTCATGCAGCGGCTCGAGGGGGTCGAGCCCTGGACCCACGAGGCGCTCGAGGCCGCGGTGCGGCAATTCGCCGACGAGACCGGCCGCAAGCTTGGCAAAGTGGCTCAGCCGCTCCGGGCCGCCCTCACCGGCCGCGCAACCTCCCCGGGCATCTTCGATGTGCTGGGCGTGCTGGGGCGCGAGGAATCGCTTGCCCGTATGCACGATCAGGTGCATGCAGAAAAACCTGCTTAAACATTAAGCATGT
This sequence comes from Methyloceanibacter sp., assembly GCA_022865725.1. GTDB lineage: Bacteria > Pseudomonadota > Alphaproteobacteria > Rhizobiales > Methyloligellaceae > Methyloceanibacter. The sequence continues at coordinate 8,173 of JALHTP010000183.1, forward strand.
CCACTTGTTGCACTGCGGCACAATCGGCGCGATTATGTGGCACTGCAAAAACAAGTTCGCCAAGGCCGCAACCACACCCTAGTTCCTGCGTTCGTTGGTGAGCTTTCCACCTCAGGATGGTTAGAGGAGCCTCTAGATGAGCGTCGCAGAAAACCTCCGCGCGTCGGGCGCTGCCGAGGCATCTGTCTTGATCGACGGCGCACGGTACGACTTGCCGATCCGCAAGGGCACGTTGGGGCCCGACGTGATCGATATCAACACGCTCTACCAGGACACCGGGTGCTTCACCTACGACCCGGGCTTCACGTCCACGGCGAGCTGCGAGTCGAAGATCACCTTCATCGACGGCGACAAGGGCATCCTGCTCTATCGCGGCTATCCGATCGATCAGCTCGCTGAGCACGGCACCTTCCTTGAGACCTGCTACCTGCTGCTCTACGGCGAGCTCCCGACGGAAGCGCAGTACACGGACTTCAAGCGCCGCATCACCATGCACACCATGGTGCATGAGCAGATGACCCGGTTCTACACCGGGTTCCGGCGTGACGCGCATCCCATGGCGGTCATGGTCGGCGTGGTCGGCGCGCTCTCGGCCTTCTATCACGACTCGATCGACATCAAGGATCCGGAGCAGCGCGAGATGGCGAGCATCCGCATGATCGCGAAGATGCCGACCATCGCCGCCATGGCTTACAAATATTCGATCGGGCAGCCCTTCATCTATCCCAGGAACGAGCTCGATTACTCGGCCAACTTTTTGCATATGTGCTTCGCGGTGCCATGCGAGGAATACAAGGTCGATCCCGTGCTCGCGCGCGCCATGCGGCGTATCTTCATCCTGCATGCCGACCACGAGCAGAACGCCTCGACCTCAACGGTGCGGCTGGCCGGCTCGTCGGGCGCCAATCCGTTCGCCTGCATCTCCGCCGGCATTGCCTGCCTCTGGGGCCCGGCCCATGGCGGCGCCAACGAGGCGGCCCTCCAGATGCTCCAGGAGATCGGCACCGTCGACCGCATTCCGGAGTTCATCAAGCGTGCCAAGGACAAGA
>JALHTP010000184.1 GCA_022865725.1 Methyloceanibacter sp.
CCCCCGGCCTCATCCACCGGCATCTCGGCAAGCGCCCTTCCTGTGGCGGCTGCCTGCCGCTCATCACCAAGCTGATGGTTTTCTTTGACGAAGAGGGTCCGAGCTCCGCAAGCGGGGGAACGCGGCGGCCGGTCGAGGAGCTCTAGCTTGATGCAGAAGAACAGGCCATGATCCATTCAAAGGTTAGAGGAGGACAAGAGAATGAAGGGGAACCCACGGGTCATCGAATATCTCAATAAAGCGCTGACCAGCGAGCTCACCGCCGTCAATCAGTACTGGCTGCATTACCGGCTGCTCGACGATTGGGGCTACACCAAGCTCGCCAAGAAGGAGCGGGAGGAATCGATCGAGGAGATGCATCACGCCGACAAGCTCGTGACGCGCATCATCTTCCTCGAAGGCTTTCCCAATCTGCAAGTTATCGATCCCTTGATGATCGGCCAAAACGTCAAGGAAATCCTCGAATGCGACCTCAAGGCGGAATACGGCGCCCGCGCCCTTTACATGGAGGCGCGCGCCTGCTGCCGGAAGGAAGAGGATTACGTGACCATGGATCTGTTCGAGGAGCTGCTCGGCGACGAGGAAGGCCACATCAACCATCTCGAGACGCAGCTCAATCTCTTGAACGACATCGGCGCCCAGAATTACGGCCAGCTCAACGCCCACTCCGCCGACGAGGCTCCCTCAGAGAGCGGCGATTGAACTTGGCGCTGCTTCTCGACGGACCAAGATTGCCGCCGGCCTCAGGCGGGGCCGCGCGTCAGCTCGTCGTGTTCCTGCACGGCTATGGCGCCGACGGCAACGACCTGATCGGCTTGGGCCGTGAATGGGCGCGAGTGCTGCCGCACGCCGCCTTCGTCTCGCCGCACGCGCCCGAGCCTTGCGGCATGGCGCCCACGGGCCGGCAATGGTTCGACCTCAGCTTCCGCGATCCGGGCGAGCTCGTCCGCGGCATCAAGCATGCTTCGCCAGCGCTCGATATTTTCCTCGACGCCGAGCTCAAGCGGCACGATCTCGGCCCACGCGCGCTGGCGCTGGTGGGCTTCAGCCAGGGGGCCATGCTGGCGCTCGGCGTCGGGCTGAAGCGCACGCCCGGCCCTGCCGCGATCGTCGGCTATTCCGGCGCGCTCGCCACGGCCGAGGCGCTGCCGCAGACACCGGGATCGGCGCCCGCGATCCTGCTCGTGCACGGCGACATGGACGAGGTCATCCCGGTCGACGCCATGTACATCGCCCGCGAGCAGCTCGCGCAAGCCGGTCTTGCCGTGGAGTGGCACTTGGCTGAGGGCATCGGCCACGGCATCGATGCGCAAGGCCTGCATCTCGGCGGCGCGTTCCTCAAACAGGCTTTTACCGCCGCCTCTCTTCAGTAGACCCCTATGCCGCGTTGCCACAGGGTCCGCACCTCCGACAATCGCGAAGAGGGCGGCGACTGTCAGCGAACTGAAGCTTAGGTCTGCTAGCGTGGGACTGAGAGGGAGACCATTGTCGATGGCCAAGCGCGATTTTGCGGCAGGAGCCTGAGCAAAGCGGGCAGTCCCGCCTGATCGCCTCCCTCTTGGCGGGCGCCATCGCCATTGCCGTGAACACGGCGCTGCTTGAGGGCGCGGACGCCATCGGCTTTACCACCGCCCGCGGCGGCCTGCTCCGCCTGTTGAAGGACCTCGCCGCGCAGATCGCTCCTGACGTCAATCTCGCCGACACCTGGAACAATGTGCTCGCCCCTGCAACCACCGGCGATCTCTTCCGCAATGGTTTTCATATCGTGGTCGGCTTGCTGATGGCGCTCTTCTACGCCTATGTGCTGGAGTCGGCCTTGCCTGGCCAAGCCCTTGGTCAAGGGCCTGATCTACGCCGCACTCGTCTGGCTGTTGAACGCATGCGTGGTCTTGCTGGCAATCGGCGAGGGGATCGCCGGGTTGCGCTTTCTCGGCGTGCCGGGCATGATCGGCTTCGCCGCCATCCACACGGTCTTTTTCGTCCTTCTGGCGGTTCTCTATGCGCGTTTCCGCGCCATGCCCCACAGCATCTAGGGGCCTTCACATTCTCGACATGCCCCTATAGTATGCCGCCGAATAAAGGAGGATGGTCCCGAGTGCGACGGGCAAGAGGAAGGACTCTCCGCCTTGAACGTCGCATCCGCATCGGCCGCTCCTGGCACGTTTCCCGCGCTCGTGCTTAACGCCGACTACCGGCCGCTCTCCTATTATCCGCTTTCGCTCTGGGGCTGGCAGGACGCGGTGAAGGCCGTGTTCCTCGACCGCGTCAACATCGTCTCGGAATACGATCGTTGCGTGCGCTCACCTTCCTTCGAGATGAAGCTGCCGAGCGTGGTCTCGCTCAAGAACTATGTGCGGCCCGCGCTCTATCCGGCCTTCACCCGATTCAACGTGTTCTTGCGCGACCGCTTCAG
>JALHTP010000185.1 GCA_022865725.1 Methyloceanibacter sp.
AAGCAGTAGCTTACTCATCTTTGCCTCCTTCGGTCCGACACTATATCGAGGGCCTCAGATTAGACCCTTCCGCATTTCACGGCAAGGCGATCCCCGCCGCCGTAGCTTTCCCTGCCATGCTCGACCGGGCCCGGCTGTGGCTGGCGAATGTGCTGCTCGATCTCGCCGAGACGGTGTTGCCAAAGGACCTCAGGCGCGAGCGGGAGCGGCTGCGGAGGCTGCGCTAAATGGGGAACCAAAACGGCCAGTGAGTGTTTGGTGAGTCTGGGACCGCCGTAGCCCCAAGCAAAGCGGTCCCGAGAGATTAGGAAGCCCCGTTGCTCCCCGCGCGGGGCTTCTTCTTTTGTCCATGTCTTTCAGGTGCGCTGATGTGGGAAAAGCTAAGTGTGGAGGTCCTGGGCAAGAGGATTGTCGTCACGATGCCGGGAACCGATTTCGCCATGACCTATGAGAAGCGCCCTGATACGCCCAACCTCGTCCCGACGTACAGCTGGGTAGACCCCTCGACCACTTCGCCAGCCACATCTCAATTCCGATTCGCGCGCTTTTCATGCGGCCGTCGATAAGGCGCGTGAGCTGGGCTGGATCGTCTGAGGGGCGCCTGCGGCCGGCGCTAGTTCAGCCCCCGCCGCCCTAGCGGGGCTTTTTGTATCGGCTGCCCCTCGCTGGCGGTGTGGGAGTAAGATCGGCTATGCAGTTAGCGATGAAGTGTTCCCTGTCACCTCGCCCGTTGAACCAAATCTGCGCAGCCTTAGCCCAACAATAATCCTCGATTTGCGGTGGGGCCGCGAAAGCCGGGGTCACGCTCATCATAGCCAAGCAAGTGACGGCCATCGTCACTGATTTCGGTTTCACGTTTCGCCTCCTCTAACCTGTTGCTTTGGGGGCTGGATTATAATCGCCGCGCGGCTTCGGTCGGCGCCCTTTTTAAGCCCAGCTAACTCCCAGCCTATCTTTGCCCTTCCAAACGACATGTGCGAGATGGCAAGTCGTCTCGCCGTCAATGCAGAGGTCGAAATCATTGGGTACGCCGACGACAGTCGGCAACAGCAGAAGGGCACCGTGCGCTGACAGGTTGCGCACGACGCAATCAATCGATGAACGTCGGTTATTAAAAATGATGTGAGCGTTCTTAAGAACGCGCCTGCGCGGCGATTGCCTGCAATCATGCTTTAGCTCGGACATCAAGTCAGAATAGCGCACGTATGGTTTTCAATGTGCAAAGCTCGCAGCAGCACCAGCAAGAACGCGAGCGCCGCGACAGCCATTTCCGCTCAGACGCCCGTAGGCTGCTGTTTCACATGAGACAGCAGAGAAGCGACTCCGCACAGCGAGGTTGCGACGATGCCGGTGCCTCAGGCTCCCGCCGATATGACGGCGCTGTAGCAGATGACAGCGGGTGCCTGGGGCGCAGTCTGCTCGAGCAGCTACCCTTTTGAACCCTTTGAGGGCAGGCCACCTGGGCGCTTTTCAGAAAATGCTTTGCGCCCCCCGCGCCTGACGCCTTCGGGCGAGGCTTTATTCCAGGCTCTATCAAATACTCTTTGGCTAAGGCCAGCTATTGAGGCGCCAGCGTGGATGCTTTTGTGGCCGCTTTCGCTGCTTCCCCGGTGCTTCCCCGACGCACGCGGCCTCTGGGGCCGTCCTTAAGAAGGCTCTTATGTTGCTGTTTTTCTGATGAAAATTGGAGCGGGCGAAGGGATTCGAACCCTCGACCCTAACCTTGGCAAGGTTATGCTCTACCCCTGAGCTACACCCGCACTCCAAACCCGTCGGCGGCGCTGCGAATGCCTTCGTCTTCAGCGCTTCCAATAGCCGTTGCGGGTTGTAATTGATCGCTCCGGCGATGTCTACAAGGGCGCATTCCGGGTAGCTGGGGCGCGGGCCGCCAAGTATCAAGGCCGATCCGAAAGGCCCTCGCGCGCAAATGGCAATCGATCAAAAGACCTTGTTCGCCCGCCTGGAGGAGCTCGGCATTCCGGTCACGACGGTCGAGCACGCGCCGATGTTCACGGTCGAGCAATCGGCTGCCTTGCGCGAGACCCTTCCCGGCGCTCATACCAAGAACCTGTTCCTCACCGGCAAAGACGGCCGCATGGTCCTCGTCGTCGCCAAGGACAATACGCGGGTCGATCTCAAGGCGCTTGCAGCACGTCTTTCGGCCGGGCGCTTCAGCTTCGGCAAGAGTGAGCTGCTCGAAGCCGTGCTCGGCGTTCCTGCCGGCTCGGTAACGCCCCTCGCGCTGATCAATCCGTCCGCTTCGGGGATCATCGTCGTGGTCGATCAGGCGTTGATGGACTTCGCCGAAATCAACTGCCATCCCCTGGAGAATACCGCGACCACGCGGCTGGCAACTCCCGACCTTATCCGTTTCATCAGGGCTTGCGGCCATGAGCCCCTCATCGTTCCGCTTGGCTGAGGCGCGACATCCGGCAGGTTGCCAAACGGCTTGGCCCGGCCCATCTTCAGGGCACGGAGCGGACCTAAGCGCCGCGGCGATAGAGAGCCCCTTGGCGTGGGCTTTACTTGGCTTTAGGGTCCCTCCTTGCGGGCAAGGAGCATGAGCGTAGATACACCCATCCTGAAGGGCGGTGGTGCAGGCGAAACTGACGCCGACCTCGTCAAGAACACCACCACCAAGGACTTCATGCGCGACGTCATCGAAGCCTCGCGCGAGGTGCCGGTGCTGGTCGATTTCTGGGCGCCGTGGTGCGGTCCCTGCCGCCAGCTCACGCCCATTCTGGAGAAGGCCGTGCGCGGGGCTAAAGGCGCGGTCAGGCTGGTCAAACTCAATATCGACGATCATCCGCAGATCCCGGGCCAGATGGGCGTGCAATCGATCCCGGCCGTGTTCGCCTTCCAGGACGGGAAGCCTGTCGACGGCTTCATGGGGGCGTTGCCGGAATCCCGCGTCAATGCCTTCATCGCGCGCCTGATCGGCGACACCGCCGGGGATATCGCCGCCGATCTCGAAGCCGCGGAGGCGGCGCTTGCCGCCGGCGACGTCAATACCGCCGCGCAGATGTTCGGCGAAGTGCTGCAACAGGACCGCGAGAACGCGCAAAGTCTCGCGGGACTCGCCAAATGCTACATCAAGACCGGCGACCTCGCCCGCGCCGAGCAGACGCTCGCGCTGGTGCCGCCCGCCAAGGCCGATAGCGCGCCCGTGGCGAGCGCACGTGCGGCGCTCGAGCTGCAACGCAAGGCGCCGAGCACGGGCGATATCGGGACCCTCCGCGCCAAGCTCGCCGCCGATCCGAAAGACGCTGCGGCGCGCTTCGATCTCGCGCTCGCGCTGAACGCCAAAGGCGACCGCAACGGCGCAACTGAGGAGTTGCTGACGCTTGTCGCCAAGAGCCGCGCATGGAACGACGACGCGGCGCGCAAGCAGCTCGTGCAATTGTTCGAGGCCTGGGGCGCGAGCGACCCCGCCGCCATAACCGGCCGGCAAAGGCTCTCATCGCTGCTCTTCGCGTGAGGCCAAGGAGCGCATCGCTTGGGGTGACCGACCGCTATCACAACGTCGCAGACATGCCGAGCGCGCTGCCGCTGTTCCCGCTGCGCGGCGCGATCCTGTTGCCGCGCGCATCGCTCACGCTGAATGTGTTCGAGCCGCGCTACCTCGCCCTTGTCGATCATGCTCTCGCGGGGGATCGCATTATCGGGGTGGTCCAGCCTGCTCCTGAAGCGGGACACGCCGAGTCGCCCGCGGGCAAGACTTTCCCCGTCAGGCGCGTGGGCTGCGCGGGGCGGATTTCTTCCTTCACGGAGAACGAGGATGGCCGCGTGGTGATCTCGCTCGCCGGTATCGCGCGCTTCCTCGTCGCGGGCGACGCGGGGGGAAGCGAGCCGTTCCGCATTTGCCGGCTCGATTTCGCGCCCTATGCCAAGGATTTCGTCGCCGGCCACGGCGAGGAGGACGTCGACCGTCCGCTCCTCATCGCCACGCTCAGAAGCTATATCATCGCCAACAATCTCAATGCCGATTGGGATCGCATCAACAACGCAAGCAGCGAGCGGCTGGTCAACACGCTCTCGGTGCTCAGCCCCTATGGGCCCGAGGAGAAGCAGGCCCTGCTCGAGGCGCCCGACTTGAGGGCGCGCGCCGAGGCCCTGGTCGCGCTGGCCGAGATGGAGCTTGCGGCGACCGACGACGGTTCGGGGACATCGCTGCAATGAGCGCCAAGGAGACGCATCCATGACCAACGCACCCGAGCGGAGCGGCGAGCGCCGCCTCGACCCGAAGCTACTCGAGATCCTGGTCTGTCCCCTGACCAAGACCTCGCTCGCTTATGACGCGGAGCGCCAGGAGCTGATCAGCCGCGCTGCGGGCCTAGCCTACCCGATCCGCGACGGCATTCCCATCATGTTGCCCGAGGAAGCGCGCAAGCTCGACGCGAGCTAGGGCCTCTCGCCTTTCAAGAGGCGGGGCAGCGTTCCCGTCGCGCCGGCCGCCTCGCTGACGAGGAAGCGCTTCAGTGTTGGCGCCCTATCGACAAGGCCGAGCCCAAGATCGCGCAAGGTCCGCAACGGCGCCCTGTCGTTGGAGAAGAGGCGGTTCAGCCCATCCATGACCGCGGCCGAGAAGGCGCTGTCGAAGCGGCGCCAGCGCTCATAGCGCTCAAGCTGCGCGCCAGCGCCGATGTCGAGCCCAAGCCGCGTGGCTTCGACCACAGTCTCGGCCAACGCGGCCACGTCGCGCATGCCGATATTGAGCCCCTGCCCTGCGAGCGGATGCACGACATGCGCCGCGTCGCCGATCAGAGCAAGCCGGTCCGCCACGAAAGAGCGGGCGATCTGCATGTCGAGCGGAAAGGATTGGCGCGGCCCCGCAAGCGCGATCTCGCCTAGGCGCAATCCGAAGCGCTTGGTGAGCTCGGCCAGGAAGCCCGCCTCGTCGGCCGCCATGATGGCCTCGCCGCGCGCCTTATCTTCGGTCCAGACGATGGAGGAGCGGTTCCCCTTGAGCGGCAGGATGGCGAAGGGACCGGAGGGAAGGAAATGCTGAACCGCCTTGCCGTGATGGGGCCGCGCATGGGCCACGGTCGTGACGATGCCGATTTGCGGATAGGACCAGCCCACGCATTTAATTCCGGCGCGCTCCCTGAGCCGCGAGCGCTTGCCGTCGGCGGCGACGAGGAGGCGGGCTTCGATCGCTTCGCCGCTGCCGAGCCTCGCCACGACCTTGAACGCGTCGGCCGCGTAGTCAACGACGGTCTCCGGAGCGGACATATCGATCGCCGGCGTCCTCGCCACGGCCCCTTCGAGCACGCGCGCGAGGGCGCCATGCTCGACCATGGTGGCGTTGGCGCCGTCGCCTTTGAGCTCGGCGTCG
>JALHTP010000186.1 GCA_022865725.1 Methyloceanibacter sp.
CCCGCGCCGCCTATGCCGCCCGTATCGCCCGCGCGTCCGGCACCGGCCACTGAGGCTGCGACAACCCCCGCAGCCGAGCCGACCCCCGCCGCTGTCGAAGTGGTGAAACCGCCGCGCCCGCGTCCGGCGAAGCCCCGCCGGGCCGGTCCCAAGCCTGAAGCGCCCGACGCTTGGAAGAAGGGCATCGGCGTCTTCGGCGGGGGTTAGAGCAGAAGAGGCTAGGGCGCTTCGCGCGTCTTCCGCATCCGCTCAAGCACATAGACTCGGATCGCCGCCGACAGGCTCGGCTGCCGGCTGGCTTTGCCGCTGCGTCCCCGGTCGATCTCGCCGATCAGCCCCGCGACGGATTTGCCGTCGGCGCGGGCGATCATCGCCAGCGCATCCCAGAACGCGTCCTCGAGCGAGACGGATGTGCGGTGCCGCGCGATGGTGAGCGAGCGCTTGTTGCTTGGTTGCCCCATGCTTGAGGCCTAGCGCTTAGGGCCGACCATGTCCTCGGGCCGCACCAGCCGGTCGAAATCCTCCTCGCGCACATGGCCGAGCCGCACCGCCTCCTCGCGCAAGGTGGTGCCGCGTTTATGCGCGGCCTTGGCGATCTCGCTGGCTTTGTCGTAGCCGATCGAGGGCGCCAGCGCCGTCACCAGCATCAGCGAGCGTTCCATATGATCCTTGATGCAGGCCCGGTCGGGCTCGATGCCGACGATGCATTTCTCGCGGAAGCTGTCGGCGACGTCGGTGAGGAGCCTGATCGATTGCAGCATGGCGTAGGCGATCACCGGCTTGAACACGTTGAGCTCCAGATGCCCCTGGCTTCCGGCAAAGCTGATCGTCGCGTTGTTGCCCATCACTTGCACCGCCACCATGGTCACCGCCTCGCATTGGGTGGGGTTCACCTTGCCCGGCATGATCGAGGAGCCGGGCTCGTTCTCCGGCAGCACGAGCTCGCCGAATCCGGAGCGGGGCCCCGAGCCCAGCAGCCTGATGTCGCTCGCGATCTTGAACAGCGACACGGCCACGGTGTTGAGCGCGCCATGGGCGAACACCATGGCGTCATGGGTGGCGAGCGCCTCGAACTTGTTCTCGGCGCTGACGAAGGGGAGCCTGGTCATCTCCGCGATCTTGGCGGCGAAGGCTTGGGCGAAAAGCGGGCTCGTGTTGAGCCCGGTCCCCACCGCCGTGCCGCCTTGGGCGAGCGCATAAAGCCCGTGCAGGGTTTGTTTCACGCGTTCGATGTCGTGATCGATCTGTGCCGCATAGCCGCCGAATTCTTGCCCTAAAGTAAGCGGAGTTGCGTCTTGCAGGTGCGTGCGGCCGATCTTGAGAATGTCCTGAAACGCCTCAGTCTTGTCCTTCAGCGCCTGGTAAAGCCGGGCGAGCGCGGGGTTGAGCCGGTAGGCGATTTCCTCAGCCGCGGCGACATGCATGGCCGTGGGAAAGACATCGTTGGAAGATTGACCGAGATTGACGTGATCATTGGGGTGCACCGGCTGTTTTGAACCGAGAGTCCCGCCCAGCAATTCGCTGGCGCGGTTGGCGATGACTTCGTTGACGTTCATGTTGCTCTGGGTTCCGGAGCCGGTTTGCCAGACGACCAGGGGGAAATGAGCATCGAGCTTGCCTTCAATCACCTCGTCGGCAGCGGTGGCGATCGATTGCGCTATCCGCTCCTCCATGAGGCCGATTTCGCGATTGGTGAGGGCTGCCGCCTTCTTGACCAGCGCGATCGCGCGGATCATCGGCTTCGGCATTTTTTCCTCGCCGATGCGGAAATTCCGGCGCGAGCGCTCGGTCTGGGCGCCCCAATAGCGGTCGTTCGCCACCTCGATCTGGCCAAGGGAATCGGTCTCGATGCGCGTGGAAGTTGGGGACCCGCTCATGGCACCTCTGTCTTGAGGCATGCTCAATTCTCCTGTCGATGGCGTTCGGCGACGGGGGCGCTTCACTCCAGCCCCGGCGGCGCCGAATGCCCTACCGGCTCTATGGGGGCTACGCTATAACACGCTCACGGGGTGGGAGAACGCGCTCGTTCGCATGCGTTGCGGCCTTCTGCCGAGGAGCGCCCAAAGCTTCCGGCTCCATTTTCCGTGAACTTGGATGAGGAAGGCGAGTGGCTGAAGTCGCAGTGAAAATGGCGCTGCCTGCGCCGCGCGCGGAGCAAATTTCGTTGCTC
>JALHTP010000187.1 GCA_022865725.1 Methyloceanibacter sp.
GGGCTCAAGCCTGGCCGCGGAACACCAGCACCGCGCCAAGCGCGATCAGCCCAAAGCCCGCACCTTGCGTCAGGCTGAGCGGCTCCTTGAAATAGACCGCCGTGAAGCCGGCGAACACCAGAAGCGTGATCACCTCCTGAATCGTTTTGAGCTCCGCCGGCGAATAGACCGCGCTGCCGATCCGGTTCGCGGGCACGGCGAAGCAATATTCCACGAAGGCGATCCCCCAGCTCACCAGCACGACCGTCACCAGCGGTACGGATTTGAACTTGAGGTGGCCATACCAGGCCAAGGTCATGAACAGATTGGAGCAGACGAGAAGGATGATCGGCGCGAGAAGGGGCCAGACGCCCGGGGCGATCGAAGCAGGAGACATTTGGGCCTCGAGTTGCGTACGTTGCGACGGATGAGAGAGAGATCAAAGAATGCCGCCGCACAACGCCACCGGCATGGCGTCTCCGGGGGCGGAGGCCCGCCATGACGCAAGGAGCGGCGGCCCGGCAAGGGAGCGCCTTGACCTCGGAAATTTCGAGGGAGACGAGAGGGAGAGCGGCGATCCGAGGCCGGCCCTCCCCCTTGCATCACCTAGATATCGTCGTCGTCACGCGCCCAAGAGGGCCGGTAAGGCTGCGAGCTCGGACTTGAGCTCGGCCCGGCCGCGGGCGTTGCCGGACGAGGCGCCGCCGGGGACGGCGCGCTGCCGCCTCCCATCGGGGCCCCCGGCCGCGGCGCCATGCCGCCGCTTCCCATGCCTGGCGAAGGCGGGGCGGCTGGCCGGGACGGCGGGGCCATGGGGGGCGTTACGGGCCTTGCCGCGACGGGCGCAGGCGCTGTCGGCTTAGGGGCAGCCATTGGCTTCGCTGCTGCCATGGGCTTAGCGGCAGCCATGGGCTTCGCTGCTGCTGCGGGCTTGCGGGCCGGCGCCTTGCGTGCGGCAGGTTTGCGCGCGGCCGGTTTCCGGGCCGCAGGCTTGCGCGCGGTCGTCTTGCGCGCCGCGGGTTTCCGCGCCGTGCTCTTGGAGGTCTTGCGCGCTGAGGTCTTGCGGGCGGTTGCCCGTTTTGCCGTCGTCTTGCGCGCGGTCGTCTTGCGCGCCGTCTTGCGCACGGCACGCCCGGTTTTGCGCGCGGTTTTGCGCACGGTGCGCGCAACCTTCCTCGCGGTCTTGCGAGGAGTCGTCTTCTTACTCGTCGTGCGTTTCTTACCACTCGTTTTCGTAGCCATGGCTTCTGCTCCGATTCTGCTCTGTTGCCGCACTCCACCGCTCAAACGGACGCGTCGTTGCACAAATCACGCTCCACTGGTCCAGGCTTACCGTCCCACGAGGCGAGTCAATTGTTTTTTTCATTATACGACGATCGCGAGCGAAAGTGCCAATTCGGCGTTACGCTCCGCTCAGGCGAGCGCGCCAAGAATCTCCTCCATCCCCAGGCGATGGCGAAAATCGGGGTCGACGAAGCGGGCCTTGACGCGGCCGTCCCTGCCGATCACGAGCGTCGCCGGGATGGGCAAGAGCCACCCGCCATGACCTTGAAATTGCTCAAGATCGATGCCGAATTGCAGATAAGTCTGCTTGATCTTGTCGCCGACCCAGAAGACGAGGCCGAGCGAGAGCGCGTAGGCCAGATCGAGGTCGGTCAGCACCCGGAAAGGCAGACCGCGGGTCTCCTGTAGGACCCGCGCGTATTTGGCGGTTTCCGGCACGATCGAGACCACTTCGCCGCCGGCAGCGACGATCTCCGGATAGGCGCGCGCCAGCGCATGCAGCTCTAGGCCGCAATAGTCGCACCACGGCCCGCGGTTGAAGCTGATCACCAGCGGCCCTTGGCGCAAGAGCGAGGCAAGCTCAACCAGATGCCCGTCGCTGTCCGTCATCAGGAAATCGGGCAGCTTCTCGCCGAGGGCCGGCACGAGGCTATCGGCGCCGTTGGCCTGGATGCGCGCGACGAGACCGTCATAGGTCGCCTCGAGATCGGGGAGAAGCTTGCGGGATTCGCCGAGGTAGAATTTCAACCTGGCGGCGAGTGGAGCCTTAAGGGTATCCGCCTTGGTGAAGGCATCGGCCAGGGCCCGTTCGAGTGATTTCGCCTCGGTCAAAACACCTTCTCCATGAGCGGGCGCCGGACGCCGGTTTGCCCTTGCTCCTGGCCAATCATGGTCCCGGTTGGCCCATTAGACCTGGTGAGTCCCAACTTTCGCACACCGATATAGAGGCGAGAGTGGAAAAGTCGAGCGGCGTGACGGCTCAAGGCGGCGGCCAATTCGGCGGCATCTGGCGCAGCGCCTGATCGAAGGGGAAGGCTGAGATGTGGACGTCGCCGGTAAAGGGATAGTCGAAGGCGAGACCGAGCAGCATGGCGAGGGCGACCAGCGCCGCCAGCGCGCCGGTCATGAGGACCTGCGCCACCAGATTGGTCGAGCCGAAGAAGGCCGGGTAGCCAAGCGTGATCAGACCCCCGACGATCAGCACGAACCACAAGATTCTCGGCATCGAGCCGTCGGAGCTGTCCAGGCGTTCGTTGCGGTTGTCGGTCATCACCGCCAATAGTCTGAGCGAGTCCTGGTAAAGCGCCAGCTCTTGCCAGCTCTGCGGCTTGATGTCGAAGACCGCCCGGCTCAGTCGATCGAGGTCCTTGCCGACCACGTCGCTCGGCTCGCCGACGGCCATCGTCGGCCATTCATGCTCGCGCACGTCGTTGGCATAGTCGAGGAGATGCGTCCGGATCTCGGCGCCGCCCTCGACGGGCAGGGCAAAGGTGACCCGGTGCAGATCGACGACCGCCTTCGCCTCGTCGCGAACCGCCGCCTCGGTCTTGCGGAAATCCTCCCACACGGCGATCACCACGAAGGCCAGCATCACGGCGTAGAACACGCCGACCACGGCGAATTTGAAGCCGGCGACCTCATTGTTGAGCTTCAACCGGTCGACGCCAAAGGCGCGCCGCGTAATCAGCATGAGGCCGACGCTGTACGCCGCGGCACCCAGGGTCAGAATGACGGCCGTGATCCAGAGCGGGGTATCATGGACGAGATGAAGCAAGGACATTTCAAATCACCTTGACCGGCAATTGCGCGTCTCTTTTTAGCGGAAAGCCCCCCAATAAGAAGGGTCAAGTTCCGTGTGGCTTCTCGCCCGGCGGTACGGGTTGGGATTTTGGGCCCCCCTCGGGCGAGGCCGGTCGGGCGCACCCCTAGCCAAGTCCCTTCCCCGCCGCCATATTCGGCCCATGTCCTACCGTGTCCCGAAGACTTTCGGCTCGCGCGCCGAGCCGCGCGCCGTCACGGGCGAAGCGACCGGCGCGCCGGGGAGCGGCCTGCCGCAGAGCGGATTGCCGCTCGGCGCCGACCGCCGTCCTCCCGGGTTCGGCGAAGCGCCCCAGCCGCTGATGCAAGATCATCCGCTGGTGACCGGCACCGGGGCGCCGGAATTCATTCCGCACCGCCCTCCCCGGCCCGACAAATCCGAGGGCGGCCTGGCTTTGCGTTTCCAGTCGGAGTTCGAGCCCAAAGGCGATCAGCCCTCGGCCATCGCCGAGCTGGTGGCGCAGGTGAACGCGCAGGAGCGCGATCAGGTGCTGCTCGGCGTCACCGGCTCGGGCAAGACCTTCACCATGGCCAAGGTGATCGAGGCGACGCAGCGGCCCGCGCTGGTGCTCGCGCCCAACAAGACGCTGGCCGCGCAGCTCTATGGCGAGTTCAGGAGCTTCTTCCCGGAGAACGCGGTCGAGTATTTCGTCTCCTATTACGACTACTACCAGCCCGAGGCGTATATCCCGCGCACCGATACCTATATCGAGAAAGATTCCTCGGTGAACGAGCAGATCGACCGCATGCGCCATGCGGCGACCCGCGCGCTGGTCGAGCGCGACGATGTGATCATCGTGGCGAGCGTGTCCTGCATCTACGGTATCGGCTCGGTCGAGACCTATACCGCCATGACCTTCAGCCTGAAGCGCGGCGATCATGTCGAGCAGCGCCAGCTGATGGCCGACCTGGTAGCGCTGCAATACCGGCGCAACGACGTGAACTTCGCGCGCGGCTCGTTCCGCGTGCGCGGCGACACGATCGAGCTTTGGCCGGCGCATCTCGAGGACCGCGCTTGGCGTATCTCGCTGTTCGGCGACACGGTGGAGAGCCTCACCGAGTTCGATCCGCTGACCGGCGCCAAGACCGACGAATTCAGCATCGTCAAGGTCTACGCCAACTCGCATTACGTGACGCCGAAGCCGACGCTGAAGCAGGCGACACGCGGCATCAAGGAGGAGCTGAAGCAGAGGCTGAACGAGCTGCACGGCGCCGGCCGCCTGCTGGAGGCGCAGCGGCTCGAGCAGCGCACGTTGTTCGATCTGGAGATGATCGAGGCCACCGGCTCCTGCGCCGGCATCGAGAACTACTCGCGCTATCTTACCGGGCGGAAGCCCGGAGAGCCGCCGCCGACTTTGTTCGAATATCTGCCCGACAACGCGCTGGTGTTCGTCGACGAGAGCCATGTCACCATCCCGCAGATCGGCGGCATGTTCCGCGGCGACTACCGGCGGAAGTCGACATTGGCCGAATACGGCTTCAGGCTTCCCTCCTGCATGGACAACCGGCCGCTCCGTTTCGAGGAGTGGGACGCCATGCGGCCGCAGTCGATCTATGTGTCGGCCACGCCCGCCACTTGGGAGATCGAGCAGACGGGGGGCGTGTTCGCCGAGCAGGTGATCCGGCCCACCGGCCTTATCGATCCGCAGGTCGAGGTGCGCCCCGCCTCGACGCAAGTCGACGACCTGATCGACGAGACGCGTAAAGTCGTGTTGCAAGGCTATCGCGTGCTGGTCACCACGCTCACCAAGCGCATGGCCGAGGATTTGACCGAGTATATGCACGAGCAGGGCATCCGCGTGCGCTACTTGCATTCCGACGTGGAGACGCTGGAGCGCATCGAGATCATCCGCGATCTCAGGCTCGGCGCCTTCGACGTACTGATCGGCATCAATCTGTTGCGCGAGGGCCTGGACATTCCGGAATGCGCGCTGGTCGCCATTCTCGACGCCGACAAGGAAGGCTTCCTGCGCTCGGAGACCTCGCTGATCCAGACCATCGGCCGCGCCGCGCGCAATATCGACGGCCGCGTCATCCTCTACGCCGACGGCATCACCGGGTCGATGGAGCGCGCCATGGCCGAGACCAACCGCCGCCGCGAGAAGCAGACGGCGTATAACGTGGCGAACGGGATCACGCCGGAAAGCGTGAAGAAGCACATCGGCGACATCATGGCTTCCGTTTATGAGCGCGATCATGTGCTGGTCGATGCGGGCACAGGCTTCGGCGAGGATGAGCAGGCGCTGATCGGACACAATCTCGAAACCGTGGTCGCCGACATGGAGAAGCGCATGCGCGCCGCGGCCGCCGATCTCGAATTCGAGGAGGCCGCGCGGCTCAGGGACGAGGTGAAGCGGCTGCGGCAGATGGAACTCGCCATCGCCAACGATCCGCTGGCGCGGCAGTATGAATTGGACAACGCGCGCTCAAGTGGCGCAAAGCGCGGTAGCGCAGATGAAGACCCGCTCTCGCGCCCGCACAAGCCGACGCTCGACGAGATGGGCCCGCATAACCGCGAGATCCCCCTGAAGAGGTCGAGGCCGCGCTCGAAATCCGGCAAGCCCGGCACCCACGCCTTCAAAGGCAAGAGCCGGTAGACGGCACAGGCCGCCGCTTCGCCGGCGATCTCCGTGCGGCGTCTAACCCGGGATCTCGATCTTGATGCAAATGTTGTAGAGGTCGTTGCATTGCTTATAGCATTTCCGCCTCGTGCACCTGTCCCAGCACCGATTCCAGGATCGCGCGCACTCCGTCATGGCGTCCTGCGGGTCCTGCTTCGTTTTTGTGACCGCGATGCCCGCGCCTTCAAATTGGAACCCGGTTGCGAGAATGAGCATGAGCCCGATCAAGATGGCTTTTCGCATTTACCGTCCTCCGCTTGGTTGGCTTTGCATCCTGAGTGTGGATCGCAATTATGCGGGCATGAAAGTGAATCGAACCTGAAATTAATTGCGAGGAGTTGACGCCACGCGCATCAAGCTGAGTGTAGCTGCTTTCGCGCGGCCTCTTGGCTGAGATGCGGCAATGCTGTCCCCGGCCGCCAGCGACGCGGGGAGCGTTACCGCCGCCTAAAGGTCGAGATTGCCTTAAATCAAAGTGCCGAGGTGACCGGGGTTCCCGAAAGCCTCACGAGCTTTTCTTGGTAAAACCGCTTTGACCAGGCTTGCCGCGCTGATCGGCCGACCCGATTGGCGTCGACGGCGGCGCCACCTTCTTCTTGTCCTGCTTCGGCTTCTTCTTCTCGCGATTGCTTCTCTGTTGGCCTTTGGCCACGACATCCTCCATGGGCTAAGCAGCGCCAGTGCGGCACTACACCTACGCGAGTCCCCCGCGTCCTTCTAACAATATTTGGGCGCGCGGCGGCCGCCTTTATCGCTTCGGCCTTACGGCTTGCTTGGCTTGGCGCAGGGGTTTCGGCGTCTCGCGCGTGACCTCGGCCGCCTTCTTGTCGGTGCGCAGTCCAAGGAACACCGGGTGGCGCATCTCGCCGCCCGCCGTCCATTCGGTGAATTTCACCTCGGCGACGAGCTTCGGCTTGACCCAGGTGGTGTTCGCCGCGTCGGGGACTTTGGCGGCGACGGGCTTCTTGCCGGTGATCAGCGGGACCAGCAGCGCGTGGATCGCGCGCAGCCGCTCGGCATCGAAGCCGGTGCCGGCGCGGCCGACATAGGTCCAACCCTTCCCCTCGCGCACCGCAAGCACCAGCGCGCCAAAATATTTGCGTGAGCGGCGCGGCGCGGTGAAGCCGACGATCACCACTTCTTGCTCTTGGTGAGCTTTGACCTTCAGCCAATCGCGGGTGCGTATCCCCGAGTGGTAGCGGCTCGTGGCGAGCTTCGCCATCACCCCTTCCTCGCCCGCGCGCTTCGCCTTCTCGAATTCCTTGATGCCTTTGCCCGCGACATGGGCGCTGTAAAGCAGGAGCTTGCTGTTCGGGAGGATCCGCGCGAGCGCCGCCTTGCGCTCGAGCAAAGTCTTGCCGCGCATATCCTGGCCGTCGAGATAGAGCAGATCGAACACGCAATAGAGGAGACGCGTCGGCTCGCGCTCTGCATTCTGCAACAGCTGGAAGCGCGACCGCCCCTGCGCATCGAGCGCCACCAGCTCGCCATCGAGCACGGCCTCGTGCTCGATGGCGGCGAGCGCGGCGCAGATCGAGGGATATTTCCGCGAGATGCCGTTGCCGTTACGGGAATAGAGCGAGGCGTGGCCCGGCCCGGCGACGGCTATGGCGCGGAAGCCGTCCCATTTCGTCTCAAACACCCAAGCGGGATCGTCGAACGGCGTGTCGGTGAGCGTGGCGAGCATGGGGCGTAGATCGGGTTGCATCCTGGCACCGTCGCGCAGCGCTCCTTGAAGCCCGGCCCGGAATGCTAGCACGGCCGGGCATCTCCCAACGACCACCCGGAGAAGACTGTCAGTATACGTCTCGACTCATGCTAGTCTGGCGTCCTCGGTCGTGGAGGGGGCAAGCGTGACCAAGACGGAAACCATCATCACCGACATCTACGATTCCTGGCGGGCGCAGGATCTCGATCTGCTGGCTAGCTATCTGCCTGACGATTTCAGCCACATGATCCACATTCCGACCGAGGTGCATCCTTTGGGCGGCCTGTGCCGCGGCAAAATGGCGGCGCTCGACCGCCTGGGCATCATCGCGGCCCAGTTCGA
>JALHTP010000188.1 GCA_022865725.1 Methyloceanibacter sp.
CACGGATCCAGCCCTTGCACCACGGCCGGCGACTGATGGCCAGGCAGGCCGAAAGCAGCACGCGCCTTACCTCCGCCCCTTCTTCTTCGGCTTCTGGGCGTTCGTAATCCTGGCCGCGCTCTCCTTCGAGAGCCCCTGCTTTCGTAGCTTGTGGTACTGCGGCCAGCTCTTCACCTGTTTCCCTGGCATGATCTGCTCCTACTTGCCCTGACTGAAGGCACGCAAGATTGCAGCTCCAACGCTATCACCCGCGGCCTGCTGATTCGCCAGCCGACCCTTCACCACCTCCCAGTTGTAGCCGCGCTTCTCCGCGGCGGTCTGCTTGTCAACAATGCCCGCGCCAAGATCCACCTGGACGGTCTGCGCCTGATTGAACTCATCGACCGGGAGCGGCTCGGGCCAATTCACTGACCCGCCATCCTCGCCAATCTCCGCCAGCACAAGCAATCGGCGGTTGATCTCCACCAGCGCATCGCCGTAGAGCTCTCGCTTCGTGCCGAGCTTGTCCAGCGAGTCCTTGAACAGCACCCGCAGGCCGAAGTTGGTCAGCGCGCCGAGCTTGTCTGCCATGCTGGAGAGATCGACTGTCCGGCTGATGTCGAACAGCACCTGGCGCAGGAACTGCAGGAAGCCAGCTGAGGAGGCCAGATCAGACGACATCTCAAGGTTCTGGATCGCCCCCTCGGCGTCGGGCAGGGTGATCATCTCATCGGCGCCCCAGCTTGCCCGAGACATGGTACCGAACCCGCGGCCCCAGGTCTTCGGATGGGCATGGTAGCGCAGGATTTTATTGATGTTCGAGGCGACGAAGTTCACCCCGTCCTGCAGCGCGATCACATCTTCGGATAGGTCCGAGCGGCCGTAGCACGAGCCAGCCGCCGGCAGGTTCTTCCAATGGTGGATCGGCGGGAACGGGTAGGGCCAGATCGTCTCCTCAATCAGGTCCCACTTGCTGCCCGACAGGCTGGTCTTCTCGTAGCGCCGGACGACCCAACTCGTGACCATCGGCACGGGCTCGCCTTCAGCCGCTTCACCCGGGAAAAACCCCATCTCCGTCCGCTCCCGGCGTAGGACCTTCTGGTCGCCCACCATGTACCCATACTCGATCTCGTAGGCGGTGACCCAATCCTTGTCCTCTGGGTCCGCCTCGATCTCTAGCAACGCCGGATCCAGCGCGACCAGGCGCGGGACCATCTTCCCATCGGCCTCAAGCGCATCCGGCAGGAACTTGACGAAGCAGGTCCCGAAGACACTCCCGAACTCTGCTACGTCGTGTAGCAGGATCGCCTTCTTGTTGGCCTTCCAGACGGCGTCGATATGCTCCTGCTCTGGCGAGTCGCCCTCGCTCTCAAGATCAAACTGGACGCCCTTGCCAAAGAGCAGAGAGACATTGCGGTCCACGACTAGGCCGGCCAGGTTCACGATCAGGTTGTCGTCCGCCTGGAGCGGCTTCGTCTTGAGCGGCTTCTTGTGCTTGCCTCTGAAGTAGTCGAGCAGGTGCGAGTAGTTTGTGGCCATCTCGCGCCGGGACTCATCGGACGGGTCGGTCACGCCCAGCCAGCTGCGGAAGCCTTCACGGAGATTGTCGAGAATGCTCATGTCTGCCTCACGAATCGTAGAACGGATTTGGCACCGACCCGACGACGGGTTTGAACATCAAATCGGTCATGGCCCACACAAGTGCGTCGAGTCTGTCCGGCGACTTGCCGCCAGGAACCCATGTGCAGAGCTGGTCCTCCAGCTCAGGAAAGGTCCCTACATGGTGGACCCGGCCCTGTTCATAGAGCGCGGCTACCGGCTCGGCCCGCGCCTGCTTGCCTCGGCTGGCATGTACGCCCCGGTAGGCCACCGTGGAATCAACGGTGTGGACGGTCTGCTCCACCATTTCCCCGCCCTGGTTCGTCTCGGCCACTAGGCGGTCCGCCTTGTGAGCGTGATATGCCTTGACTGCCGTACTGGCCCATTCCAGCGGTCTACCCCTTACCGAGTCATCGTCCAGAATGTACCCGTGCCCATCGGTGCCGATCCCGCCCACGATGATGCCGGTCTCTGCTGATCGTTCGCCGCTTGTCGCCTCGGGATCCACCGCCACTACCACCCGCGCGAGATCAGGCGCGGCCTTGACCCTCAGCGCATCCAATGTCTGCAGCGTCCACAGCGCGCCGGGGGTGTCCTCAAGTAGCTGGGCCTCAATCTCCTGCCGACCCAGCCGCGTGCCACGCATCGGGTCAATGACCTCTCGGATGTAGACTGGCGAAAGGTTCTGGATGTTGTCGTCCGTGGGCCGTTGAACGTCACGCGTCGTCGGCGATTTCATCAGCCGCCTCAGAAGCGGGATGGGGCGCGGCGTCGTGGTGATACATATCTGCGGCTTCGGCCCCACCCGCAGCCCCAATGTCAGGTTGCTCCAGGTCTCCTCCGCGTATCGGAACTTCGCCAGCTCGTCGCACCAGGCCGTATCGTGCTGGGGGCCCCTCAGTTGGTCCGGTTCGTCCCCCGAGTAGATGATCCCGATGCAGCCATTCGGCCAGGTCAGGCGCCGCTTCGACGGTTCATAGACTGGCCGGAACCACGGTGGTGAGATCCGCATGATCGAAGAATCGCCAACCTCAACCATCGTGTCCCGCACATCCGCCTTGGTCTGCCCGACGAGGGCAATCCGCTGGAACTGTTCGGACTTCGCCCGGCTTATCACCCACTCGGCACCCGTCCGCGTCTTCCCAAACCCCCGCCCCGATCTGAGCATCCAGACGAACCAATCCCCGTCTGGCGGAAGTTGCGCCTCGCGGGCCTGGAAGGACCAGTCGTAGAGAAGCGCTTGCGCCTCTTCGTCACTTAGGGACGACAGCCACTTCGCCAGCGCCCTCGGCGGCAAGGCTCTGGCCCACAAGACGTGCGAGGCGCTCTTTGGCATCACTGAGCTCAATCGGTCCACCATTCGCTCCGGTGATCGGTTGCGCCGGCCGCCCCTCGGCTCGGTCGGTAATCACGCTGAACATGGATGCGGTCGGGTCGCGGAAGAAGGCCAGATACGCCCGTGTCACAAAGGCGTCCCGCATCCGCACCGTGCCGATATGCTTGCGCAGCTCCGGTGCCCAGACGCCGCACATGACGTCTGCCAATTCTTCGCCAGTCATCGCGCCAACCTCGCGCGTGATCTCGGCGAACGATTCGCCCTTCAGGGGACGCCCGCGGGGATTGCCGCTCTGTCCCTTGATGAAGGGCCGACCCCGCGGTTTCGCTCCTGTTTTCCCGCTGCTTTTGGCGCGTGGCTGTACAGCCTTCTTGGCCATCTCGGCCTACCTCGGGGCATCTCGCCCCACAAACGAAAAACCCGGCGGCAACGCTTCACGCGTCGCGTCCGGGCGGTACCGGATACCTGAGTTGTGCTACAGAATCATTCTATCACAGCAGGCAAGACTCGCTGCACCTCAATCTTCTCGGCCCGCCACCACGTCACATGCGAACACGATGGACAAGTTAGCCTCGCCCGGTAGAACTCCGACCCATCAGACCCAAGGATGACATACCAATATTCTCTGACCAGCACGGCCTCCGCCAGCTCCTCGCCGCAGACGCACAGGATCGATCGCACTTCCGTCATTCCACCTCCCACACCCGCACACACACCCGGGGCTCCAGTCCGTCGCACGGCTTCTTCTCAAGCCTCAGCCGGACGATCTGCGCATCGTCCTCGAACACGATCCCCTTCATTGCGTCCAGCACGGGCTTCGCCAGGTTGTCAAGATCCGCCCGCCGGTTCGATCTCCGCCAGAATGCGATGTCCACAAAGAGCTCGGCGCGGCTTGGCTCCGGCTCACGCATGGCCATCTTCGCCTCCCATCCCACCAGCTCTTGCCAAGCCTTCACCCGGGCCGGTTGGTAGCCGCCCTTCTTGGCATACCGAAAGGACTGCTTCGGCACGGGCTCACCTTGGACGATGAAGGAGGCTAGGAGCACCCTAATGGCCTCCGGGACTTGCATCGCCATTCGCGCCCCGTGGTTCGTTGGGCCTCACGTGTCCTCCTCCCCGGCGAGGGC
>JALHTP010000189.1 GCA_022865725.1 Methyloceanibacter sp.
CAATAAAGCCCTCGCGATCCCGTGCGCACGATCTCCACGTCGAGACCCCGCTTCTCGGCCGTCTTGCGGAAGGCAGTCGCGACCTCATCGGCGCCAACGCAGAGCGCGCCGGAATCGCGGGAGATGTAGACGCGCGCGCTCACGCTTGCGCTTCCTTCACCAACGCGTCGAGCTTCGCCTCGTCGAGCATGCCGAATACATGTCTGTCCAGCATGGCGGCGGGCGAGGAGTGGCAAAGCCCGAGGCAATAGACCGCTTCGAGCGTGACGCGGCGGTCGAGCGTGGTCTCTCCCATCGCCACGCCGAGTTTCGCTTCCGCGCGCGCGACAAGCGCATCGCCGCCTGCGGCCTGGCAGGATTCGGCGCGGCAGAGCTTGAGCACGCGCTTGCCGGGAGGCTCTTTGCGGAAGTCATGATAAAAGGTGACGGTGCCGTGGATCTCGGCACGGGACAGGTTCAGCGCCTCTGCCACCAGCGGCACGGCCGCTTCCGGCACGCAGCCGAACGTCTCCTGCAACGCATGCAGAATCGGAAGGCCAGCGCCCTCCAAATGCCGATATCGCGCGATGATCTCGCTCGCGCGCTCGGCGTTCCATGGCTCGTATCGTGGCATGCCCAGCCGCCTTAATGAGCAGTGACGAAAATGCGGAGAAACCCTCAGAAAATCAACAAAGCAGAACCATGGACCGATCAGGATTCCCTATCGCTTCACCGCCCTCCGGTCCTCCCCCGAGAGGGGGAGCTGACACCGTCATGGACATAGGCTGCCAGGCGTCGGCCTGCAAGGCGAAAGCTGGCGATTTCTCTCATGATTACAAATGATTATCGCTCGATCGGCATTTCGCATCGCCGGACTGAGCCGATCACAACTTCAGCGGGCAGGGGCCTTTGCCTGACGCCTGCCGCGTGCCAATTCCGCCAGGCTTGTGCCGCCGAGGATGGGCGCGAGCTGCTTGGCCTCGCTGACCAGCGCGTTGATCAACGGTGTCAGAGGGTTGCGATGCGGCACGACCAGCCCGATTGAGTGCGAAACCTCGGGCTCGACGATGGGGATGGCGCGCACCTTCTCGGTGAGGCCGAGGACTTCGGCAAGCTTCTCCGGCATCACGCTGGCCCAGCGTCCCGTGCGCACATGCGCGAACAGGACCACGATGGAATCCGACTCCAAGGTCGGCGCCACGTCGGCGCCTGCGTGCCGCAACAATTGCTCGATGATGCGCCGGTTCTGCATGTCGGGGGTGAGCAGGCAGAGCGGCACCTTGCCCACTTCCGCCCAGGTCACCTGGTCGCGGTCGCCGAGCGGGCTGTCCGATGAGGTCAGCAGCCGGTATTGCTCGCTATAAAGCGGCACCGTCTGCACCCGCCCCAAGGGCTCGTTGTCGAGATAAGTGAGCCCGGCATCGATCTCCAAATTCTCCAGCAATCCCAGCACCTCGATGGAGTTGCGGGACCAGATGGTGAAGCTCACATCGGGGTGTTTCGCCCGGTAGGGGGTGGTGATCATCGCCATCATGGCGAGCGCGGTGGGGATGGCGGCGATGCGGATATGGCCGGCAAGGCCCCGCTTCAGCGCGTCGATCTCCTGGCGCATGGCGCGCGTGTCGCCGACGATGCGGCGCGCCCAGTCGAGCACCCGCTCGCCCTCCGGCGTGAAGCCCTGGAAGCGCGAGCCCCGCTGCACCAACAGCACCCCGAAGGAATCCTCGAGCTGCTTGATGCCGGCCGAGAGCGTGGGCTGGCTCACCCCGCAAGCCTCCGCCGCGTGGCCGAAATGCCTCTCGCGCGAGAGGGCAATGATGAATTCGAGTTTGTCGATCATGCGCCGGGGGCTTTGCCCTTCACCTCAAGACCAGGAGGGCGATTGTGGTCCGGCGGCGCGGCTTCGGCAACAGCGATCGGTCGAGCAGGACGTGCTCAACTTGTTCTCCTGCCGCTATTTGCCGGCGCCGTCAGATCGCTGCTGTTGCGCCATGATGCGGGCAAAGCCTTCTTCCGCGCTATCGAGCTGAGGGTTGGCCTCGAGCGCCGCACGAAAGTCGTCGAGGGCTTGGTTGGTTTGTCCAAGTGCCTCCCGCGCTTGTCCGCGCCGGCTCAAGGCGATCGCGTCTGACGGCTTGCCGCCAATGGC
>JALHTP010000190.1 GCA_022865725.1 Methyloceanibacter sp.
AAGGCGCTGAACGAGCTCACCCTTGCCGATTGCGCCTATCTGGCGACGCTTCCCAAGGCGCCGAGCAATTACGATCCGTTCAAATTCGCCGACCGCGCCGTGGCCCGCCGCAACTGGGTCATCGACCGCGTCGTCGAGAACAGCTTCGCCACGAAAGACCAGGGCGAGACCGCCAAGGTGCAGCCGCTTGGCGTGACCAAGCGCACGTCAGGACCCAAGATCTTCGCTTCGGAATTCTTCGCCGAGGAAGTGCGCCGCGAGATTCTCGACCGCTTCGGAGAGGACAAGCTCTATGGCGGCGGTCTCTCGGTTCGCACGACGCTCGACCCGAAGCTGCAGCGGATGGCCCGCACCGCCCTCATCAACGGCTTCGTTGCCTACGACCACCGGCACGGCGGCTGGCGCGGGCCGGTGAAGCAGATCGAGGTCAAGGGCGATTGGGGCAAGGCGCTCGGCTCCATGCCGGTGTGGAGCGACATCGACCCGTGGCGGCTTGCCGTGGTGCTCGAGGTCGCCAAGGACAACGCCACGATTGGACTACGTCCCGGCCGCACCCCGACGGGCGCGTTGGTGAAAGAGCGCGAAACCGGGGTCATTCCCTACGATGAAGTGAAATGGGCGCGGCCAAAGGTCGGGCACGCCTTCGGCGGAACGCCGGCCTCGGTGAGCGCCGTGCTGAAGCCCGGCGACGTCGTCTATGTCTCGCCCCGCATTCCGAAACCGGCGGATGACGGCACCCCTGCCGCGCCGGACGAGAGCCTCAAGGGGCAATGGTCGCTTCAGCAAGTTCCCGAAGTGGGCGGCGCGCTCGTGGCCATGGATCCGCATACCGGCCGCGTCCTTGCCATTGTCGGCGGCTTCAGTTTCGCCGCGAGCCAGTTCGACCGCGCCACCCAGGCGCGCCGCCAGCCGGGCTCTTCCTTCAAGCCGCTGATCTATGCCACCGCGCTCGACAACGGCTACACGCCGTCGAGCATCGTCGTCGACGGCCCGATTTGCATCGATCAAGGAAAGGGCATGCCGCAATGGTGCCCGAAGAACTATGAGGCGGGTTCCGCCGCGGGCCCCTCGACCTTGCGCTTCGGCATCGAGCACTCGCGCAACTTGATGACGGTGCGGCTCTCCCGCGACATGGGCATGCCGATCATCGCCGAATACGCGAGCCGCTTCGGCGTCTACGACAACCTGATGCCCGCCCTGTCCATGGCGCTCGGCGCCGGCGAGACCACGCTGCTCCGCATGGTGACCGGCTATTCCATGCTCGACAATGGCGGCAAGCAGATCAAGGCCACCTTCATCGATCGCATTCAGGACCGCTACGGGCGGACCATCTGGCGGCATGACGGGCGCGACTGCTCGTCTTGCGCGGCCAGGGAGTGGAGCAACCAGAAGGAGCCCGAGCTCGGCGATGATCGCAAGCAGGTCATCGACCCAATGTCGGCGTTCCAGATAACCAACATCATGGAAGGCGTCGTGCAAAGCGGCACGGCGCAGAAGCTCAAGGTCCTGAAACGGCCGGTCGCCGGCAAGACCGGCACGACCAACGACTACAAGGACGCCTGGTTCATCGGCTTCACGCCCGACCTTACCGTCGGTGTGTATATCGGCTTCGATCAGCCAAGCTCGCTCGGACATGGCGAGACCGGAGGCAATGTTGCCGCGCCCGTCGTGCGCGACTTCATGAGGGAGGCGCTGGCCGACGTGCCGCCGGTGCCGTTCCGCGCGCCTCCCGGCATGAAGCTGGTGCGCGTCAACCACAAGACAGGCTTGCCGGCGGGTCCCGGCGACAAGACCGCCATCCTGGAGGCTTTCAAGCCGGGCCAGGAGCCGATGGGCTCGTCCGTCGAGCCGGAAGGCGTGGGCGGAGAGGACGGCGCGGTCGCTGCGGACGATGTCGGCGCTCAGCCGCCGATGGCGCCTGGCCCAGGCCCCGCGCCCGGCGACGACCGGGCTTTGACATCGGGTACCGGCGGCCTTTACTAGACCCTATATTGAATTGAGCTGGCCCGCCGGCGGGATGCCCGCTTGACGGCTATTCCACCTATCCTGCTCGAGGAAGCAATGCGCGCCGAAACCGAGGCGGTCGTCAACGATATTAGAGAATCCTTGTCCCTGCTCAGGAGGCATCTTTGACCCCGACCAGGCCAAGGCGAGGCTAAAGGCGCTTGACCGCGAGGCCGAGGCTCCCGGCTTCTGGAATGATAGCCGCCGCGCGCAAGGCTTGATGCGCGAGCGCCAGCAGCTCGAGGCCGCGCTTGGCGTCTTCGAGCGCATCGTCCGCGAGCTCGACGACAACGTTGAGTTCCTCGCCCTCGGCGAGGAGGAGGGCGACCAGAACGTCGTCGCCGAGGCCGAGAAGGCGCTTCTCCGGCTGAGGCAAGAGGCCCACACGCGCGAGGTCGAGGCGCTGCTTTCCGGCGAGGCCGACGCCTACGACGCCTATGTCGAGATTCACGCGGGCGCCGGCGGCACCGAGAGCCAGGATTGGGCGCTGATGCTGGAGCGCATGTATGTGCGCTGGGCGGAGGCGCGCGATTACAAGGTCGAGATCATCGACGAGCATTACGGCGAGGAGGCCGGCATCAAGTCGGCCACCGTGCTGATCAAGGGCGCCAACGCCTATGGCTGGCTGAAGACCGAATCGGGAGTGCACCGCCTGGTGCGCATCTCGCCCTTCGACTCCAACGCGCGCCGCCACACCAGCTTTGCCTCGGTGTCGATCTATCCCGCCGTCGACGACACGATCGAGATCGATATCGACGAGAAGGACGTGCGCATCGACACCTATCGCTCGTCAGGCGCGGGCGGCCAGCACGTCAACAC
>JALHTP010000191.1 GCA_022865725.1 Methyloceanibacter sp.
ATTCTGCCCCTGCCAATCTTGGGCGGATTGCACCACCAATATGTCCGGATTTAGTTTCCGACAGGGACACGGATAGAATTTTCGGAAAGGACAGGTGCGGCGTGATCGTCGCGCTAGGCGGACTTCACCATCGCTACGCGCGCCTAGCCAGGGCGCGCGCCCATAACGTCTTGAGATTGGCGTAGGCGTTGCGCGCGAGACGATAGAGTTGCGGATAGGCGGCATCAACTTGGCGCGCCAGTTCCGCCTCGTCCATCACCGGTCTGATATGCTGGGCCCAATCGGCGACGGTATCCTTCGTCACCTCGATATGAAACTGAACGCCATAGGCGCGCGCGCCATAGCGAAAGGCCTGAATGGCGCAGGCCTCATTCTTGGCAAGCACGGTGGCGCCCGGGGGTAAGGCAACCACTTCCGCGCCATGCCATTCGAACACGGTAATGGGATCGCTCAAATCGCGCAGCAGGAGATCGCGCGCGCCCTCCTCGGTCCTTGACACGCGGTGCACGCCGCGTTCGGGAGATCTTGCTGGCTGCACGCTTCCCCCGAGCGCATCGGCGAGAAGCTGATGGCCGAGGCAAATGCCGAAAAATGGGCGCCGCATGTCCACCACGAAGCGGCGGATCGCAGCCTTCTCGTCGCGCAGCCAGGGATAGCGATCCTCCTGCCACACATCTTGCGGGCCGCCCATGACGATCATGCCATCGAAGGGATCGAGCGCCGGAATCGGTTCGCCCTCGTCGAGCTCGACCACCTGCCAGGTGGCGCCATCCTGCTCAAGGAACGCCTTGAAGACGCCGAGATGCTCGATCTCTTCATGCTGAAAAACGAGAATATGCATGGCCGATCCCTTCTTGCCCTAGACTGCCGAAGCCATCAAGCCGGATCAAGGGTCAAGCCAGACGCGCTTGACGTCATCCCAATTCTGGCGAGGAAACTTGAAATTCCGCATAGAGGCCAGGGAATGCATCCGCGAACTCATCGAAGAGATCCGGCTCGTGCCGGAGAATGGAAAGCTCCGGGTGAAGCTCTGTGGGAATTGGTCAGCCACGGAGGAGTGTGATGAAAAATATGGGAAGAGTGTTCCTGATCCTTGCCCTGTTGTTGCCCTTCCCAGTGCTTGTCAGCAGCGCCTCATTGGCGGAAAGCAAACTCGAAGCGACGATCTTTTCTTATGACGGCAAGGACTTTGTTCGAAATGAAACGACCTTGACCGCGGAAGGACAATCCGCCGCCAACACAAAACTTGACCGTGAGAGCGCGGCCTACAAAGCCTTGATCGAAAAACGGTCCTACGCCGGGTCAGCGACCCATTTTGGTCGAGACTACCAAGCGGTGGAACCGGTTCGGTCCGATGTTTGCGGCCGCGATCAGGAAGCGACGCCTTCATCATCGGTCGTTTTCGCAATGGCTCTGGCACCTGGACGAGGTGTTCGTCAGGATCAATGGAGAGACGCATTATCTCTGGCGTGCGGTAGATCACGAAGGTGAGGTGCTTGAGGTCTTCGCGACGAAGCGCCGGGATCGCAGGGCTGCGCTGAACTTCCTGAAGCGTACGATGAAGCGTTACGGCCGACCGCGATCAATTGTAACCGACCGGCTTCGGTCGTACCGATCGGCAATGAAAGTAATCGGCAAGGCTGCCGATCAGGAGTGCGGTCGGTGGCTCAACAATCGCGCAGAAAATTCCCACCAGCCGTTCCGACGACGAGAACGAGCGATGCAGAGGTTCAGGGCCGTAAGGACCCTACAGAAATTTGCAGCCGCCCACG
>JALHTP010000192.1 GCA_022865725.1 Methyloceanibacter sp.
GAGCGCACGGCGGAATATATCGATTATGTGCTCACCCGCATCACGGTGGTGGGCGCCATCTACCTCGCCGCCGTCTGCGTGCTGCCGGAGATCCTCATCTCTTATGCCGGCGTGCCTTTCTATTTCGGCGGTACGTCGCTGCTCATCGTGGTGAGCGTCACCATGGATACGGTCGCTCAGATCCAGAGCCATCTGCTCGCCCATCAATATGAGGGCCTGATCAAGCGGTCGCGTCTCAGAGGAGCGAGGCGAAGATGAACCTGGTCCTGCTCGGGCCTCCCGGCGCGGGCAAGGGAACCCAGGCGAAGCTGTTGGAAGACTCCCGGTCGCTGGTCAAACTCTCCACGGGTGACATGCTCAGGGCGGCGGTCGCCGCCGGCACCGAGCTCGGCCGCAAGGCCGGCGACATCATGGAGCGCGGCCTGCTCGTGCCCGACGACCTGGTGATCAAGCTGATCGCCGAGCGCATGGACCAGGGCGGCTGCGGCGAGGGCTATATCCTCGACGGTTTCCCCCGCACCATCGCCCAGGCGGAGGCGCTCGACCGTCTGCTCAAGGAGCGTGGCAAGGAGCTCGACCGGGTGATCGTGATGCAGGTCGACGACGATGCGCTGGTCGAGCGGATTGCCGGCCGCTTCGCTTGCGCCTATTGCGGCGAGGGGTATCACGACCTTTACAAGCTGCCGAAGGTGAACGGCGTCTGCGACCGCTGCGGCAGCGCTGGGTTCGTGCGGCGGCGGGACGACAATGAGGAGGTGGTGCGGGCGCGGCTTGAGGCCTACCACGCCCAGACCGAGCCCCTGATCGGCTATTACCGGCGGCAGGGGAAGGTCAGCGCGGTCGACGGCATGGCTGATATTCGAGCCGTGGCAAGGGAGATCGGGCAGGCCCTGGAGGGCATAGGCGTAAAGGGAGCGAAGAGGCCGGCAAAGACGCCCGGTTGACCTTGTCAAGCGGAATCGCTAAATAAGCCCGGCTACATTGAAAGATGGAACTGACCGGTCCCGGGGGGTTTTGCCTTTCCGCGGTCGGTTTCATTGTGTTTCGATTGGCTAATCCGGATTTAATTTCAGCACGTTAGCCGTGCGCGAGGAGACGACTACGTGGCCCGAATTGCAGGTGTGAACATCCCGACCAACAAACGGGTCGAGGTGGCTCTGACTTACATCCATGGCATTGGCGACACTTACGCCCAGCAAATCTGCACCGCGGTCGCGATCCCGTCGGAGCGGCGGGTGAGCCAGCTCACTGAATCGGAGATCTCTCAAATCCGCGAGGTCATCGACCGGGATTATGTCGTCGAAGGCGATCTCCGGCGCGAGGTCTCCATGAACATCAAGCGGTTGATGGACCTCGGCTGCTACCGGGGTTTGCGCCATCGCCGTGGATTGCCGGTGCGCGGTCAAAGGACCCATACCAATGCGCGCACGCGGAAAGGCCCGGCCAAGCCGATCGCCGGCAAGAAGAAGTAGACATCTGGAAGCGCGGCCGGGCTTGTCGCTCGCGGCCGGCGTCAATTCGTAAATGCGGGAATAAAGCATGGCCAAGGACAAAGCGCGGGTTCGTCGCCGCGAGAAGAAGAACATCACGTCGGGCGTCGCCCACGTGCATGCGAGCTTCAACAACACGATGATCACCATTACCGACGCGCAAGGCAACGCCATCTCCTGGTCGTCGTCGGGCGCGATGGGCTTCAAGGGATCGCGCAAGTCGACGCCCTACGCGGCGCAGGTCGCCGCCGAGGATGCCGGCAAGAAGGCGATGGAGCACGGCATGAAGAATCTCGAGATCGAGGTGAGGGGGCCCGGATCGGGGCGCGAGTCGGCGCTTCGTGCGCTGCAGGCCGCCGGCTTCAACATTCTTTCGATCCGCGACGTGACGCCGATCCCGCATAACGGCTGCCGGGCCCGCAAGCGCCGGCGCGTCTAGAAGAAGAAAAGCGAGGCTGACCCGCACATGTTGCACGAGGATTCTCGGAAGCTGGGGCACGCCGCCCCGCTCATGGACCAGGAAAGGGCTTCACCGGTGCTGCAGAAGAACTGGCAAGATCTCATCAAGCCCACCAAGCTCAATGTCAATTCGGGCCGCGATCCGAATCGTTTCGCCACGGTCGTGGCCGAGCCGCTCGAGCGCGGTTTCGGGCTCACGCTCGGCAATGCGCTGCGCCGCGTGCTGTTGTCGTCGCTGCAAGGCGCCGCCATCACCTCGGTGCATATCGACGGCGTGCTGCACGAGTTCTCTTCGATCCCAGGCGTGCGCGAGGACGTCACCGACATCGTCCTCAACATCAAGGAAATCGCGCTGCGGCAGCACGCCGACGGCATCAAGCGCATGGTGCTGAAGAAGGAAGGGCCGGGCGTGGCGCGCGCCGGCGACATCGAGGGCGGGGCCGATATCGAGATTCTCAACCCCGAGCACGTGATCTGCACGCTCGACCAGGGCGCCTCGATCCGCATGGAGTTCACCACCACGACCGGCAAGGGTTACGTGCCGGCCGAGCGCAACCGTCCCGACGATGCGCCGATCGGCTACATTCCCGTCGATTCGCTCTATAGCCCGGTGCGCAAGGTGTCCTACCGCGTGGAGAACACCCGCGAGGGCCAGATCCTCGACTACGACAAGCTCACCATGGATATCGAGACCGATGGCTCGGTGCGTCCCGAGGACACGGTGGCGCTTGCCGCGCGCATCGTGCAGGACCAGCTGTCGGTGTTCGTCAATTTCGAGGAGCCGAAGAAGGAGACCGCCTTCGAGCGCCAGCCCGAGCTGGTGTTCAATGCCGCGCTGCTCAAGAAGGTGGACGAGCTCGAGCTGTCGGTCCGCTCGGCCAACTGTCTCAAGAACGACAACATCGTCTATATCGGCGACCTCATCCAGAAGACCGAGGCCGAGATGCTCAGGACCCCGAATTTCGGCCGCAAGTCGCTGAACGAGATCAAGGAAGTGCTCGCCTCGATGGGGCTCCATCTCGGCATGGAAGTGCCGGACTGGCCGCCTGAGAATATCGAGGAACTGGCCAAACGTTTCGAGGACCATTACTGATCGGAAACCGGATAGCCGGAAGCCAGAAGCCAGACGAGCCTGCGGGCGAAGCGCCCAATTCTCATTCTGGTTTTCGGTTTCTGGCTTCTGGGCTCTGATAACCGGAGTTTATCATGCGACACGGCAATGCATTCCGTAAGCTCAACCGCACCGCCACGCATCGGAGTGCGTTGTTCGCCAGTCTCGCCACGGCGCTGATCAAGCACGAGCAGATCGCCACCACGCTGCCCAAGGCGAAGGAGCTCAGGCGCGTCGCCGATCGGCTGATCACGCTCGCCAAGAAGGGCGATCTGCATGCGCGCCGCCTTGCCTTTTCCCGCCTCAGGGACGAGGCCATCGTGGCGAAGCTGTTCGATACGCTAGGCCCCCGCTATGCCGACCGGCCGGGCGGCTATACGCGCGTGATGAAGGCGGGTTTCCGTTACGGAGACTCCGCGCCGATGGCCGTGATCGAGCTCGTGGATCGCGATGTCGACGCCAAGGGCCTCGATTCCGGACCGGTCCAGGACCGGGGCGACGAGGGCGACAGGGCCGCGGCCTAGGTGCGCGTCATTCCGGCGCAAGCCGGAATCCAGTTTTCGTCGCAGATTATTAGGTTCTGGATACCGGCTTGCGCCGGTATGACGGAGCAAACGAAAAGGCGCGCCGCCAAGAACGGCGCGCCTTTGCTGCCCTATTTGTCGTCGTCGTCGTCGCCGCCAGCGGCTTCGTCGGGATGCTTGGCATCCCAGGCAGCGAGCGCGCTCTTCTTGATGCCCTTCACGCCGTCACCGAGAATGCCGGTGATGATTTTCGTGGCCTCCTCGTCGCTTGCTCCATTGGCGTCGAAATCAGACTGCCAATAGATGATGGTGCGGTCCGGCTCGTCGTCCACTTCCATCCAAAGCTTGGATTTGTAGTTCTTCACCGGCAATGGGCTTTCAACGATCTCGTAGGTGTAAGCGAGATCCTCGGTACCGGTGAGCTTCTCCTTGATCTTGGCGTCGTCCTTGAGCGTCAGATTACGGAAGACGACATCGCCCTCTTTGACTTCCTCGCACTTGGCCACGGCTGGATGCCAGTCCTGGATCTGGCAGAACGCGCCGGCGATCGCCCAAACTTCGGGGGGGAGGCCTGGAGCTTCGATCCTTTTCTTGACCGTGATCGCATAGGCGGAGGCGCTCCCGATAACGAGCGCCGTCGTCGTGATCAAGGCCAGTCTTATAATACGCATGCGTTTTCTCCCATTGTAACGTTACAGTCGCAAACACGCCCGGCGGCATCTTAGTAGAACTTCCCGGTCGGGCAAGCGCAGACCCTTGCAAAAGGGCGGGATATAAGCCCTTGAATTTGGCCACGACGAGGCCAGTTTCTCCCTTGGGCA
>JALHTP010000193.1 GCA_022865725.1 Methyloceanibacter sp.
GTGCCAATGATGGACAATGCCGACGGCCGGATGCTAGAGACTGGCCTAAATCGAGGCAATTCTGCACCTGCTGCCGAGACCGGGCCGGCCACGCGAGCGGCGCGGAAGGCCGCTTCCTCGTTTTGGCAGGCGGCCGCGCGGGAAAGACCCATGGCCCTCAGACCGAAACCGAGGAGCAAGGGGGAAGGCGTTAAATGGCGGATATGACGGTCGCCTATTCTCCATCGCATGGGCTCGGCGAGGAGCAGAGCATCTGGTTCAAGCTGTCCTCGCTTCTGAGCCAGGAGAACCCCATGCAGGTTCTCATGGCGCTCAGCGAGAAATATGGCGGTGTGATTCCCATCAACCTCAAGAACCACCGCATTGTGATTCTTTCGGAGCCGGCGCACGCGCAGCGCGTGCTCGTCGACAATGCCGACAACTACGTCAAATATTTCGACGGGCTGCGTCCCATCTTCGGCAAGAGCATGATCACCGTCGACGGCGCACTCTGGCAGAAGATCCGCGCGCCCCAGCAGCCCGCCTTCCATCCGGGGATGTTCGAGGAGTACTTCCCCTACCTCATGTCGGCGATCGACTCGAAGATGGCACGCTGGGCGAAGTTCGCCGCGACCGGCGAGACCATCGAAATGGTGGAGGAGACCTGGACGCTCGCCGCCGAGATGGTGTGCAAGGCGCTGTTCGACCGCGAGATGCCGTTCAACCCGCATTTCATCTTCGGTCAGGTCAAAACCTACACCGACGTGATGAACCACAAATCCATTCGCCTCAAGAAGATGCACGGCGAGCTCACGGAGATCACCGACGACGAGACGGCCAAGGCCATGGATATTTGGGGCGAGATCCCCGAGACCGTGATCGGCGCCAACATCGTCGACCAGCGCGAGAAGACCCTTCTCAAGATGCTCGAGGCAGCCGAGGCCGATCCCAACTTCCCCGAATTCGATCGCCAGCAGGTGATCGACGAGATGAAGCAATATCTCTGGGCCGGCACGGAGACGACCGCGCTCACGCTTGCCTGGTCCCTATATCTCCTCTCGCAGCATCCCGAGGCCCTGGAGCGCATCAGGGCGGAGGCGCGTGCCGTGTGCGGCGATCGCGATCCGCAATGGCAGGAGGTGCAGCAGCTCTCTTATACGCGCATGGTAATCCAGGAGACCATGCGCCTCTTCCCTCCCATCTGGGGGCTGATCCGCATCGCCGCCGATGACGACGTGATCGAGGGCCATCAGATTCGCAAAGGCGACAAGGCGGTGATCTGCACCTATGTGATGCATCACAGCCCGAAATATTGGGAGGAGCCCGAGAAGTTCGATCCCGAGCGGTTCGCGCCCGAGCGCGCCAAGAAGCGGGTGAAGTACAGCTACCTGCCTTTCGCCGCCGGCAAGCGGGCCTGTATCGGCGGCGCGCTATCGCAGATCGAGAACACGCTCGCTCTGGTGCAGCTGCTGCGCCGCTTCACCCCGGAATATGCGGGTCCGGTGCCGGCCAAGATCCATGCGACCGTGACGCTGTGCCCCAAAGGGGGGCTACCCTTCCGCATCCGCGCGCTCAGCTAGCTTCTTGCGCGCGCCAGGCATCCTGGGCCGCACATGGCCTTCCTAGGCAAGGATACGATCCGCTTCGCCGTCGTAGGCTCGGCCGCCTTCCTGGTGGACAGCGCGATCCTGGCTTTGCTCGTGCACGCTGAAGGATGGAATCCGTTCGCTGCCCGCCTCGCGTCGATGAGCGTTGCCACGCTTTGCGCCTGATGCGCGCATCGCTACTGGACCTTCCCCACGGGCCGTATCCGTTCGCCCCTCCACCAGGCATTCATTTATGGGATCGTCCAATGCATCGGCCTGTCGATCAATTACGGAGTGTTCACCGCGCTGATCTTCGCCGGCGGCTTCTGGCGCGCCTATCCGGTTCTGGCGGTGGCCGGTGGGTCCTTGGCCGCCATGGCCGTATCCTATGTGCTGTCAAGACGATCGCCTTCGCCGAGCCCAGGGAGACGGCGCGGTCTCGGTTTGTCGATCCCAGTTAGACCCGAGGCCTCACACCTATAGGCTCGGCTCGTATATGCTTAGTTCGTTCAATCCGCGGGTCCACGCATGAGCGTAGCCGGCAGCAAGTTGACGGTGGTTCCGGCCGGGCGGCGCGCCGAGCCGACGATCGCCGTAATCCTTCCCTGTTGCAATGAAGGCGCCGCTATCACGCGCGTCGTCGAAGACTTCAAGCGATATCTCCCCTCGGCAGATATTTACGTCTACGACAACAACTCCGCGGACGACACGGCGCGGCAGGCCGAGGGTGCCGGCGCCATCCTGCGCCGGGAGCCCATGCAGGGTAAGGGTTACGTGGTGCGCCGCGCCCTCTCGGAGGTGGATGCCGACATCTACATTCTGGCCGACGGCGACGGGACCTACGACGCGTCCGCAGCGCCGGAGATGGTGCATCGGCTGTGGTCACAGCGACTCGATATGGTCGTCGGCGTTCGCCAGCAGACGGAGAGACCTCCGCCTATCGAACGGGACACCGCTTCGGCAACCGCCTCTTCAACGGGATGGTCGCGTGGCTATATGGCAAAGGTTGCGCGGATATCCTTTCGGGCTATCGAGCCCTGTCGCGTCCCTTCGCCAAATCGTTTCTTTCGCTCGCAACCGGGTTTGAGATCGAGACGGAAATCACCGTGCAAGCCCTGCAACTTCAGCTGCCGATCGACGAGATGGTCACCCCTTACAGTGCGAGACCGGCCGGTACCGCCAGCAAGCTGAGGACGTATCATGATGGCTTCTGGATCCTCGTTTCGATTTTTCTGCTGCTGAAACATCATCGTCCCTTTTTGATGTTCGGCATCATCGCGCTGATCGCCGCGTTGGTTTCCTTGACGATCGGCGTGCCGACAGTTGTGGAATTCGTCGAGACGGGCCTGGTATCCCGCATCCCTTCTGCCGTTCTCGGCTAGCCTGATGGTGATTGCCGTCATCAGCCTCACGGCCGGCATCATCCTCGACAGCGTCGCGCGGCTAGGCTTGGAGCAAAAGCGCTTGTTCTATTTGAACGTGCCCCGGCACAGGTAGCCCTCTTGTGCGGGTCAGCGCATCTTAGACTTCAGCTTGATGATGTCGCCGTCCACCGCAAATTTGCCGTAGCCGCGGTGATGGATGGTCTTGGCATTCTTCTGCTTGGGATCGGTCCAGGCCTTGACCACCTCGAGAATGAAGAGGCCGTAGGCGTTCACCAGCCTCGTGTCGATCACCGTGCATTCGAGATTGATGAAGCATTCCGCGATCAGCGGCGCGGCCACATGCGCCGCCGGAACTCTGGTCAGACCGAATGCAGCAAATTTGTCGATGTCGCGGCCCGAAGCATTGCCGATTTTGACCACCTTGGGCGCAAGCTCCACCGCCGGAATGGCGATCACGCATTCCCCGGTCGCGCGCAAGGCGGCAAAGCTGTAATCCCCCTCGCTGACAATGCAGGCGATGAGCGGCGGCTCGAAATCGACCATCATGTGCCACGACATCGTCATGACGTTGGCCCGGCCTTTGGCTGCGGTCGTCAGCAGAACGACCGGCCCCGGCTCGATCGTCTGGTACACCTTGGCGAGCGGGTAGTCTCTCATCCGACCGACCCTTGGCTGATTGGCCGCACTCAAAGGCTGGCTTCGAAGGCCCGGAAGCGCCGCTCGAGCTCCCATTGCTCGGCGGCCTTTTCGCTTCCGCCGAGGAACGACGCGCAAGTCGCGGACGGTTGATCGGGGCCTCCGACACCGGCCTGGCAATCGGGAACCACGCGCACATAGCCGCCTTTGTCGTCCCACAGGCTAGGCCCCGGCAGGAAGCTGTATTCGAGGCTGTTGCGCACCATCTCCTTGAGGTCCGCATAGACGAGATCGAAGGCCTGGACGGCGCGGACATATTCATGGGTGAGGTCGATGCGCGAGACGCCTTCGTCGTCGGTCGAGAGCGCCACCGGCACGCCCAATTTGCGATAGGTCGCGAACGGGTGGTGCTTGCCTTCGATGCCGAGAATGACCTTGTTGCTGGTGAGATTGATCTCCACCAGCACGCCCTTGTCCGCCATGTTCTTCAAGAGGTCGTAGGGGCGGTCCTCGTACATGACGTCGACGCCGTGGCCGATACGGTCGGCCCTCGCCTGCTCCACGGCGAGCCTCACATGGCAGCAAAGGCCTTCGGGCGGCACCAGCCCCGGCGCCAGCTCGCCCGCGTGCAGGGTCACGCGAACCCCTGGATAGAGCTCCCGCAGGAAGCCACCATGCGCATATGCTCCGCATAGTCGGCCATGGAAATGACGTCGTCTTCCCCACCCACGAAATTGATGGCGACTACACGCGGGTCGGCTGCGGCGAGCTCGAATCCGAATACCGTCTGGGCAAAGACCAGTTCCTTCGGCGTGTTGCGGAAGACCTGATAGATGTAGCGCGTCTTCACCTTGCAGGCCGGCGCCGCGTCGGTCGCCCCGCAACGCTGCTTCTGATTACGGATACTTTCCGCCTCGTCCCAAAAGGCGCGGGCCAGGGGCACATCGTCGGCCAATCCCTTGGCCAGCAGCTCATCGCGCAGCGCGCCCAAATCCTCGCTCCAGGCCATGTCCTTGGTGATGGTGTCGAGGCGGTGCCAGGTGGGCGTCTCCATCAGCTCGAGATATTGCTCGTTCTGCGCGGCGGCCCGCTCCGAGACTTCATCGAGAAACTCGCCGGTATGGCGAGGATCGGTGCCGCCGAATTTCGCAAACGTCCCGAAGAAATGATCGTGCCCGGTCTCGCCTTCGGAAGCGACGAAGCCCCGCATGGAGAAGGAACCGACCATCTCGTCGTAGATGTGCTGGTTCTTGGGGACGTCTACGGCGCGAACGTCGCCTGTTGCGCATATGGGTCCAGGTTCCGCGCCGGGCTCTGCGCCGGGCTTGGTCGGCGGCGATTTGCTGAAGCCCTTGGTCGCCGGATCGACGCAGAGACCGTCTTCGCCGCCGACGCGGATGAAGGTCTCGGCATAGACGGCCCCGTCGAGGTGATTATGCAGGTCGGCGCCTTTCGGCATGCACTTGAGGAAGTCGTGCAGCGCGAGCGGGTCGCCGCGCATGGCCTCTAGCGCTTGCGCCGCGCGAAGCTCGGCGGCAGCTTGCTCCGCATATGCGGGCGCCGCCAAGGTCTGCACGAGACTGGACGCCGCGAAGAGCCTAAGCCCAAGCAATGCCAAAGGGCGGAGCGTGGCCCGAGCGACCAGCGGTTCGCATATGGTCTTCCGTCGCGTGACCGCCGGCATCTCGATCCTCCGGCCGATTAGTCACCTTCTGGGGACAGCAGATGCGATAGAACGCGCCGCTCCGTCAATCCATATCGAAAATGCGGAGGGCCGCGGCCGAGCGAGGGCGCTACCCGATGATCTCGCTCTTCTTGAAGCAAAGGGAGATCTCGCGCTTGGCCGTCTCGGGGCTGTCCGAGCCATGCACGGAATTTCGCTGCAGATTGACGCCGAAATCCTTACGGATCGAGCCCGCCG
Source organism: Methyloceanibacter sp. (assembly GCA_022865725.1). Classification (GTDB taxonomy): domain Bacteria; phylum Pseudomonadota; class Alphaproteobacteria; order Rhizobiales; family Methyloligellaceae; genus Methyloceanibacter. The sequence continues at coordinate 5,508 of JALHTP010000193.1, forward strand.
CCGCGTCGACGGGATTGGTCGCGCCCATCACTTCGCGGTTCTTGGCGATGGCGTCCTCGCCCTCGAGCACTTGCAGCACGATCGGGCCCGACGTCATGAAGCCGATGAGATCCTTGAAGAAGGGCTGGTCCGTGTGAATGTCGTAGAATTTCTTGGCGTCCTTCTTCTTCCACCACACGCGCTTCTGCGCGATCACGCGAAGGCCCGCGCCTTCGAGCCGCGCGACGATCAGCCCGGTGAGATTTCGCTCGGTGGCGTCGGGCTTGATGATCGAAAGCGTGCGTTCACTGGCCATAAGCAAAAGTCCCTCTAGCGCGTTGGAAGTTGCGGCTTATAGCGGCCGCGCATGACAGCCACAAGGCGAATGACGTGAAGATGGGATTAACCTCAAGCCTTTTGCTGCCAGCGCCCGTCGGCATCCTGCTGCCAATAACTGGCGGCGTCGCCGCGCGCTTTCGCCGCCTGCCAGGCCTCACGCGCCCGCGCCACCGCTTCCGCATCGTGCCCGTCGAACACATAGGCTACGCGGGTGTAGGACGACGCATCGTCGAGCGTCGCACCATCAACCAGGAAGCGCACCTGCGCCGCGTTGGGGTTGTCGTCGCCCACGGTGAGATAGATCGGCTGCGCCGCGGGATGCCCGTCGCGCGCCGTCCCATGCGGCAAAAAGCTTTCCTCCCGATAGGTCCAGAGCAGCGTGTTGAGCGCCTCGACACGCTCCTCGCTCGCGGCCTGCACTACGGCGCGCCAGCCGCGCTTGAGCGAAAGCTCGAGCAGCGTCGGCAGCACCTGTTCGAGCGAGCGCACCTCCAAATGATAGAAATAGACTTCGGAGACGCTTCCCTCGTTCATGCTGAGCCTCACGCGTACGGGTTGGCGCCCTTGCGCAAATTGAGCCTGATCGGCACGCCGGGCATGTCGAAGCTCTCGCGCAAGGAGTTCACGAGATAGCGCGAATAAGACTCGGGCAGCGATTTTGGCTGCGAGCAGAACAGCACGAAGGTCGGCGGCCGCGCATTGGCCTGGGTCATGTATCTGAGCTTGATGCGCCGGCCCGACGCAGCCGGAGGCGAATGGGCCTCGACGGCCGCCTGTAGCCATTGATTGAGCGCATGCGTCGGCACCCTCCGGTTCCACAGCGCGTCGGCCGCGAGCACCGCCTGCATCAGCCGGTCGAGGCCTTTCCCGGTCTTCGCCGAGACCGGCACCAGCGCCACGCCTTTGACTTGCGGCAACAGCCGCTGGCATTTCTCGCGCAGCTCGGCGAGGCGCTTGTCGCGCTCGCGCACGAGGTCCCATTTGTTGACGGCGATGACGAGAGCGCGTCCTTCCTGCTCGATCAAATCGGCGATCTGGAGGTCCTGCTTCTCGAAAGGCTGTTCCGCATCGAGCAACAGCACCACGACCTCGGCAAAGCGGATCGCCTTCAGCGCGTCGCCGACCGAGAGCTCCTCGGCGCGCCCCTCGACGCGCATCTTGCGCCTGAGTCCCGCGGTGTCGAACAAGAGCAAGGGCCGGTCTTCCCATTGCAGCGCCGAGGCGATCGAGTCGCGGGTGATCCCGGCCTCGGGGCCGGTGATCATGCGGTCCTCGCCGAGCAGCGCGTTGACGAGGGTCGATTTGCCCACATTCGGCCTGCCCACGATGGCGATGCGCAGAGGATGCGGACCTTCCGTCTCGGCGGCATCGTGCGGGACTTCCGTGGCTTCATCCCGCGCGCGGCAGACATTCTCGATGATCTCGGTGACCTCGCCGATACCGATGCCGTGCTCGGCGGAAATCGGCATCGGCTCGCCAAGACCGAGCGCATAGGCCTCGTAGATGCCCGGCTGGACCGCGCGGCCCTCGCATTTGTTGGCCGCGAGGATGACCTTCTTGCCCGAGCCGCGCACGAGGTCGGCGAAGATCTCGTCGGCGGCCACCACGCCGGCCCGCGCGTCGATCATAAACAGCACGACGTCGGCCTGGGCGATGGCCGCTTCCGTCTGCTGGCGCATGCGCGGCGTCAGCCCCTTATCCCCGGGCTCCAGCCCCGCGGTATCGATGAGCGTGACGGCGCAGGTCCCGAACTCCGTCTCGGCCTCGCGCCGGTCGCGCGTCAAACCCGGCTGGTCATCGACAAGCGCGAGCTTCTTGCCCGCCAGCCGGTTGAACAGGGTGGACTTGCCGACATTCGGCCGTCCGACGATGGCGACGATGAAGGACATTGGCCTACTTAACCCGATTGCGCTTAAGGGAAGCGGAACGTGCTGGATGCGCCTTAAAGCTCCCTCCCCTCTAACGGGGGCTCTAGTTGAGAGCAATCAGTTCGGCATCGTCGGCCAAGATATACATGCGCCCGCCGGCCACAACGGGCGAAACGAACACCGCCGTGCCGAGATCGATCTGGGTCGAAAGCTGACCCGTCCTCGCATCGGCCCCCACCAGCAGCCCCTCTCCCGAGACCAGCCAGAGCCTGCCGCCGGCCAGTACCGGGCCGTTCCAGCGCATGCTGGCGGGAAGGTCGGCCGTCCATCGCACTTTGCCGTCGGCGCGGGCGAGCGCGATGAGCTTGCCCGCAAGATCCACGACATAGACGGTGTCGCCGGCGATCCAGGGCATCTGCGTACTGGCGAGATTTCGCGTCCACAGCCGCTCGCCCGAGGATTCCGACACGGCAACCATTTTGCCGCCATGACTGACCGCATACACCACGCCGTGGTCGATCACGGGCCGCGCGGGATCGCCGAGGATTCCGGCAGCCGTGGTGTCGCTGGAGCGCGTCAAGGAATCGCTCCAAGCCGCCTTGCCGCTGCCGACATCAAAAGCGGCGACGTCGCCCGCCGGAAAGGGCGCGACGACGACGCTGCCGCTGACCGCGGGGCTCACATTGCTGAGCAGCGAGGCCGGCTGCGGCAAGCCTCGCGCCGTCCACAGTTGCTGGCCGTCGGCATCGCTCAGCGCATAGAGAATGTTGTCGGTCGAGACGAAATAGATCTTGCCGCCCGAGGCGGTGGGCGAGCTGCGGATGGGCTTGCCGACCCGCTTCGTCCACAGAATGGAGCCGTTGCTCGGATCGATGCTGACAACCGTGCCATAGCCCGTCGCGGCATAGAGGTGACCGCCGTCCATGGCGAGCCCTCCACCGAAGCCTTCCTTCGACTTCTCATTGCCGGGGGTGACGCTCACCGCCCAGAGCTTGCCGCCACTCGCCGAGGAGAAGGCTGAGACCCTGCCCCCCGCATCGAGAGTGAACACCTTACCGTCGGCCACCAGCGGCACCGCGCTCAGCCGTCCGCTGGACGAGGAGCCGGTTCCGGCGTCGGCCGACCACACTTTCCGCACCGCTTCGCTGAGAGCGAGATGGCCGAGATTGTTGGACGGCGTGCCGCCTGGCTGCGCCCAGGACGCATTGGCCTGCGCTTGCGGAAGCTGCACCGGCCTTCCCGCCTCAGACGGATCGATAGCGACCATGTTCGGATCGGTGATGACGGCGATGCGCTCGCCCGGCAGGATCTCTTCCTTCTTGGCGAAAGGATTTTTGAGAGTGTTCGACAGCGAGCTCAGCGAGCTGCCGCCGCAGCCGACGACGCTCACGGCCAAGGCTGCTGCGAGCCCTGCGCCGATCAGTCGGATGCCAATTCCCCGTTTTCGACCCGGGCGCAACTTCGAGCCACCCTTCGCTTCGCGCGGTCTATTTCGACGTGGTGCTCAGCGCCTGCGGCGTTCCCACGATCAGCGCGAGCATCATATCGGCGCGCTCCCGCAAATTCGGCGGGGTTCCCTGATCGCCGACCAGCGCGCTGAACTGCCTCTCGGCCTCGCGCATGTCGTTCAGCCGATAGGCCGTGAGCCCGAGCAGCTCGCGCGCGGAAAACTGCCAGGCGCTGTTGGAATCGACGAGACCCTTGAGACGCCGCTCCATCTCGGCGTAGTCCGCCTTCTCGAGCCTGAGCGCCGCCGCCTGCAGCTTGGCGTGGGCTTGCAGGATCGGATCGACGCTTGGGTCGGTGGCGAGTGCATCGTAATCGGCGACGGCCTTGTCGGTTTCACCGGCCTTGGCTTCGGCCGCGGCAAGCTGGAAGCGCGCCAGCACGCGGTAGCCTTCCGGCCCCTGCTCGGCCAAGCCGGCGAAAATCTCGCGCGCCTTCGCCGCATCGGCGCCGTCTTCCATGCTCAAGGCCAGGGTGAACTTCGCGCCGGCGTCCTGCGCCCGCTTCTCTTGCCAGTAGTTCCAGCCTTTATAGCCCGCGACGCCGGCAACGACGAGCACGGCGCCGCCGAGCGCATAGACGCCGTATCTGTCCCAGAGCTTCCTGTATTGATCCTGGCGGACGGCTTCGTCCACCTCGCGCAGAAAGGTATCGGGTTCGGCCATGGGCGGACTCTTATGACTTCGCGGTTA
>JALHTP010000194.1 GCA_022865725.1 Methyloceanibacter sp.
TGAACCAGCGACTTGCCATCCTCGCGCTGGTCCTGGGCTTGCTCAGCGCGCTGACCTTCTTCGTGTGGCGTTACCACCGCCGCGACTATGCCTCCCCGCGGCGTATTGGGAGGAGGATCTGATGCCGGCACGGGGGTCGGCGCAGCTCCTCCTCCTCGTCTTCAGCTCGCGCCGAAGGCTCGGGTGGACGATGGGGGCGACGGCTGGCGTTCTGGTCGTGGCCGGTCTCATCCAGGCCGGCGGCGCATTTCCGCTCATGACGCGGACGGGGCTTGCCCAAATGCTCCACCAAAGCGTCTGGCAGCATGCGCTGGCAGGGCTGCCGGAGGCCCCGCCCTGGCCCTGGGCAAGCGCATCGCCGGCAACCATTGCCGAGGTGCCGCGGCTTGGCTTGAGCGCCTCGGTGATCAAGGAGACGAGCCCCGGCAACGAGGGGGGCTCGGTCATGGACCCACAGCCAGCGTCAAGCGAGGACAAGCACGCGCCTCGCACCAAGCTCAGCGAAATCGGCGTGGGCGACCGCATCACCGTCACCACCCAAGACGGGTCGTCGCGCGACTATCGGATCACCGGACGCAAGGTCGTCGACCCGCATTTGGCGGAGACCGATACCGGACCTTCCGATGCCGACGCCACGCTCGTGACTTGCATGCCGCTCGACCCGCTGCTGGCAAGCTCGCTCAATCTCGTCATCCAAGCGACGAAGTCCGATCCCCCGGTATCGCCAGATCCAGGATCCGAGCAGAAGCTGTAGAGCGAAATCCTCTCAGGTTGAATCATGATTTCGCTCTCGCTTTTTGTTTGAGCATGATCTTTCCGGAAAACCGGTTCCCACTTTTCTGGATCATGCTCTGGGGCCTCTCGCGTTATTGCGGCGGTGGCCGCCGCACGGGCTTCTTCGGCGGCTTCGGAGCTGGTGCCGGTGTCGTCACCTCCGCCGCTGCCGGTGCCGCCGCGTTCGACTGTGCCCCTGCCGGCGTCGTGCCGGTCTGCGCCGCGCCGGGAGCAGGCGCGGCAGCCCCAGCCGCCGGAGCCGCCTGGCCGGGCGGCAAAGCCGCTCCTTGCGGCGGGACAGTCCCAGGCGGCAGCGCCGCGGAAGGCTGCTCCAGTTCGGTCGATACACCGCCCGGCGGGGTCAAGCCTACGGACGGCGCCGTTGGCCGCCGCTCCGATTCGATCTTCTCCTTGAGCCGATCGAGGCCCGCCTGATATTCCGCTCCGACGAAGCCATCGATCATCAGCGCTTTCCACCGCTTGAGCGGGCTCGTGCCGGAATCAAAGCCAAAGCTCCAGGTCACTTTGCTGCCCGAGCCATCCGGCACTACGGAGAAGGCGCCCGTCCCTTCCAGGCCATTGAAATTGACGACCAAGTCGATATTCCGGTTCGGCTCGCTCTCGGTGATCTCCATGCTGCCGGTGCCGATCGACGGCTTTTGGCTCGTCCATTGGATCGTCGCGCCTTTGCCTTGCTCCGGCCCGGCATAGGTCACCGCCAATTGCGGGTCGCGCAATTGCCAGGGCGACCATTCGCTGAACCGGTGCAGATTGTTGAGGTAGGGGAACACTGCCGATTCCGGCGCGCTGATGGATTTCGCGCGCGTCACCGTGACATGCGCCGGAAGCCCGACGGCGACGGCGGCCAAAATGCCGAGAAGAACCACCAGCCCTAGGACCAATCGCGTCATTGGACGCATCACTTCGCCTCCCCTACTCGTCGGATTCTCGACGGCCGCCGGCCTGAGATTGGCCTTCCGCATCTAAATAGTAAACCGCTCGCCTTTTCAGCAAAAACGATTACAGTCCGCCCGTCAATAAAGAGGGAGGGGCTGGAGGTGAATCTGTCACCACCAACGACAGTGGTCTTCATCGTATCGCTGATTTTGGCGGCTTTGGCCGTGATTGGCAAATTCGCGCCAATTCCATTCATAACCGAGCACGGCTTCTGGGTCGCCTTCATCGCCTATGTCGTGCTGGCGGTCGGTAATATCTTCCGAGGCGTCTAGCCTTTGCGCGGCCTCAGGGCGGTCATAAGCCCATCCGGAGGCCCTTGTCCAAATCTCTCCGGGTAGAATAATCGGATCAAAGTGACAAGGCGGCCGGGCTCAAGCCTGGCCGCGGAACACCAGCACCGCGCCAAGCGCGATCAGCCCAAAGCCCGCACCTTGCGTCAGGCTGAGCGGCTCCTTGAAATAGACCGCCGTGAAGCCGGCGAACACCAGAAGCGTGATCACCTCCTGAA
>JALHTP010000195.1 GCA_022865725.1 Methyloceanibacter sp.
ACTAATGCGCGGCATAGCTGAGGAGCTTGGGCCAACCGGGCCGTGGCCGCAATCACGCTTTCATCGCCGCGCTCAACGGATGCGGCTTAGCGCTTTCGTCCTCCGGCCTGGAACCTCGGCCAGCCCGTGACGTTGATCCACCGGCCCCATGAAGCGCATTGAGCGCGGGATGGTTGGCTGCGCATCACTTACATCAAGCTATACAGCTTAAATGCTGTATTGGCTAATTTTTCGTCGGCTATCGTGGATATCGCGATAGCCTTATTCTTGCTTCTATCTGATAGATTCTGACAAAACTGCGGCATAACAGTGTTATTGTTAGGACTCTGTTATATATGTACTTGACTGTAGTCAAATTATCACGTTCCATCCTCGCAACAGGGATAGCAGCACGACCGGGGACATGTCGCGCTGGGCCGTTATCGGCGCCGTGCCCCGGGAAAGCACCAATTCTAAAGGCTGCATCAGGCCGCCTCCGCATTCGCGCGCTCAAGCGGGGGCCTGCTGGCGTTGTCGAGGGAAGCGCGCATAACAAAGAGGGGACTGTTCATGCGTATTGCCCTCGCATTCGGAGTCTGTCTGATCGCCGTGGCCGCCGCCGCGGCGCCCCGCGCCAAGGACGCGGTCAAACCCGACACCACCCAAGTCGCTTCCGTACAGAACACGCGCGATAATTTTCGCGCGCGCATGAACGAGAACGTGGTGACGATCATGGCCGGCAGCGCGAGCGGCACCGACCTCGCCATCGTGCAGGATCTCGCCGACGTGCTCGATGACGGCAATGCGTTGCGCGTGCTGCCCATGGTCGGCAAGGGCCCAGAGCAGAACATCAAGGACGTGATGTTCCTGCGCAACGTCGATATGGGGATCACCCAGGCCAACATTCTCAAGCACTACGCCAAGACCGGCGAGCTTGGATCCAACTTCATCGACCAGGTCGCCTATATCGCCAAGCTGTTCAACGAGGAGATGCACATCCTCGTGCGCGCGGACGTGAACGACATTCAGGAGCTCAAGGGGAAGCCGGTGAATTTCGGCGCGGAGGGCAGCGGCACCGAGATCACCGGGCATCTTATCTTCGCGGCGCTTGGCGTCGAGGCGCAAGAGGTCCATCTCAGTGACGCCGATGCAATCCAGAAGCTCAAGTCGGGAGAGATCGCGGCATCGATCATAGTGACGGGCAAGCCCGCCCCTTCGCTCGCCAACATCAAGGATGCGCGAGGGCTCAAGTTCCTGGGAGTGCCTTATGCGAAGGAACTCGAGGACAGCTACTATCCGGCGACGCTCACCCATGACGACTATCCCGAGCTCATCCCGGCCGGAGGACGCGTCGACACGGTCTCCGTCTGCGCCATACTGGTCTCGTTCAACTGGACCAGCGATTCGCCTCGTTACGACAAGATCGGCAAATTCGTGAACCGCTTCTTCTCCAACTTCGATGCGTTCCGGAAGGCGCCGCGCCATCCGAAATGGCGTGAGGTCAATTTCGCGGCGACGCTCGAAGGCTGGCATCGCTCGCCGCTCGCGCAAAGCTGGATTGACCGCGCCAAAAGCCCGATCGACAGCGCCTCGCGCAACCATTTCGATGCGTTCATGGCTCAAGCGAGCGGCCCGCGCGAAACGCCGATCTCCGACGCGGAACGTGCCGATCTGTTCCGCGCCTTCGTCGAATGGAGCAAGGGGCACAACCAGAACTGACGGGTGTCAACCGTCCCGACTCTCTTGTTTATCGTGATGCGTAGGAGGGTTTCATGCTCAGTCAGTCCGACATCGTTGTCAGGGCGGTAAGCCTGACGGAGAGGCTGGCGGCCGAGGCGCCGTCCCGTCCGGAGCCGACGCCAACCACCATGGCCGAGCGCTTCGCTCCCGAGGCGCAGAAGGGGGTTGCCGAAGCCCCCAGCCGGCCAATGATCGAGCCGCCGCCGCTGCCGGGGTTCATCCCTGAGCCGGGCCGCGCGCCGTCAGCCAATCGCGGGCTGCTGCTCGCCTCGATGCTCGTCTCGCTGGTGCCGACCGCGATCATCCTCGCGCTGCTGTGGCAGGGCGCGATCAAGCTCCCGGTGGGAACCCGCGCCTCGATTGCCTTTGAGCAGGAGCAACTCGCCGAAAGCGAGCACGCTTCGCTGGCGGCCGTGCCTTCGATCCAGCTCGAGCCCAAGGCCGAGGCTGCGCCCGAGGCCGAGGCCGAGATTGCGCTTACGGCGCCGAGCCGGCTCGTGGCCAAGACCGGCGCTGAGCTCGGCTTCGACATCACCATCGATTCGGCCGACGCGCTTCCGGCGCGAAGCGTCATCGCCGTCCGCGCCATGCCCGAAGGCGCCGCCTTCTCGCAAGGGCGTCCCTATGGCACCACGGAATGGACCCTGACGCCCGACCAGATCGGCGATTTGCGGCTCAGGCTGCCGAAGACCGCGACCGGCAGCTCGGATCTTCGCGTCGAGCTCATGGCGGCCGACGGCACGATCCTGGCCAGCGCCACCACCAGGCTCGACATCGCGCCGGACCCCAAATCGGCGCTGATCCTCAGGGCTGACGAGGGTAGCCGCGTCACCGATCTCATCGCGCACGGCCAGAAGATGATCGATGTCGGCTATTTCGCCGGCGCCCGCGCCTATTTCCGACGCGCGGCGGAGGCCGGCAGCGGCGAGGCGGCCCTCCTGCTCGCCGCCACCTACGACCAGGAGTCCATCGACAAGATCGGCGCGCAGGGCATCAAGGCCGATCCATCCGAGGCGCGCGCCTGGTACGAGCGCGCCAAGCAGCTCGGCGTCGAAGGCGCCGAGGCCAAGCTCGCGGCGCTGAAGGAGGCATGGTCCGATCACGGCACGGCGCCAACACCTGCGCCGGCACCCGAGGACGTCGCCCCTCCGGCGGTGCTGGCGGAGGCTGAGCCTCCGAGCGAAGCTGACGCATCGGTATCGGGGATCGGCGTCGTGCCCGTTCCCACCGGCAAGGACGAGTGGGTCGCGCTCGTGGGTTACGCCAATGTGCGGGCCGCTCCCTCATCCAATGCGGACACGCTTAGGGTGGCGGAGAAGGGCGCGAAGCTCCGCGTGACCGGTCGTAAAGGCAATTGGGTGCAAGTCACCGACCCGGCCACGACCGAGGTCGGCTGGGTCTATTCGCGCTTTGTCGAGACGGCGCAGTCGCCCGTGCGGTAGCCTTCGGCCGCCAACTCTTGCCCGTCATACCGGCGTAAGCCGGTATCCAGACGCGACCCTGGAGTTCTCATGCTGGATTCCGGCTTTCGCCGGAATGACGCGAGAGGCAGGCTCTGCCTGCTTCTCGGCGTGAGCAAAGCTAGCTCGAGCGCACCATCCAGGCGAGATAAGCGAGCGCCGCACCCTCGCAGATCAGCTGAATCCCGAGCAGCACGCCCAGCACCCATTCCGAGCTGAGCGGCATGTTGGCCCACAGATAGGCGCCGAGCAAAAGGCCGACCACGCCGCTGAGCAGCACCCAGAGCCATCCCGGGAACGGTCGGATGTTGAGGGCGAAGATGATCTTCGAAATGCCCTCGACAACGAAGAATACGATCAGAAGCACCGTCATGATCAGCAATCCGGCATCCGGATTGCGGAGCAGCAACAGGCCAATCAAAATGGCAAGCACCGCCGAGATGAGCTGCAGCCAGAAATGCGGCACGTCCTTGGCGCCGATCAGGCCAATGCCCTGAAGGACACCGCTGATGATGAGGATCCAGCCGAGCAGAAAGACCAGGGTCACGGAAGCGATGTGGGGATAGACCAGCGCGACTATGCCGGCGATCACCAGCAACACGCCCTCGAGCAGGTACCAGAGCGAATAACGCTTGATCGTCTCGCGCATGGCTTCGCGCATTGCCGCCGATGCTTGTGCCATTGTCATCGCCATTTGCGTGTCCTCCCAGAGAGCAAAATCGAATCAGTTGGCTGACGGGCGAACAATACCCCAATGCGGCGCGCCATGCCTTCGCTCATGCGGGCTATCCCGCGGCTTCGTGCTAGAGGTGATTTGGGGGGAATGCGGGGATGAGCCAGGACGAGGCGACGCGCAGCGCCATAGGCAAGGCCGCGCGGCGCCTCATGCCGTTTCTCTGCCTCTGCTACACGGTGAGCTTCCTCGACCGGGTGAATGTCGGCTTCGCCGCGCTCTCTATGAATGAGGATCTCGGTTTCAGCCCGTCGATCTTCGGGGCCGGAGCCGGCATCTTCTTCGTCGGCTATATCCTGTTCGAGATCCCGAGCAATCTCGCGCTACAGAGATTCGGCGCGCGCATCTGGATCGCGCGCATCATGATCAGTTGGGGGATCGTCGCCGCTTGCATGGCCTTGGTCAGCGGCACGACCAGCTTCTATCTGATGCGCTTTCTCTTAGGCGTCGCGGAAGCGGGTTTCTTCCCCGGCATCATCCTCTATCTCACCTATTGGTTTCCGGCGCGGGAGAGGGCGCGCATCATCGCCTTGTTCATGGCCGCGGTGCCGCTCGCGACCATGATCGGAGGCCCGGTGTCCGGCGCGCTGCTCGAGCTGCACGGGGTCGGCGGGCTGAAGGGCTGGCAATGGCTCTTCATCGTCGAAGGCCTGCCGGCGATGATCCTCGGCGTGATCGCGCTCAAATTCCTCGACGACAGGCCGGAAGATGCGAGCTGGCTCAGCAAAAAGGAGCGGCAAGCGCTCGGCAATATGCTCGCGGCAGAGGCCAAGGCGACGCGGGACGTTGGCTATGCCGAGCTCGGCCAGGCGCTCACCCGCCCGCGCGTGCTGGTGCTGGGACTGCTGTATTTCTGCATCGTGATCAGCTTCTACGGCGTGGGCTTCTGGATGCCGCAAGTGATCCAGACCTACGGGCTCGCGCCGCTCAAAATCGGCTTCCTCACCGCCATCCCGTATTTCTTTGCCGCCATCGCGATGGTGCTGTGGGGCGCGCATTCGGACCGGA
>JALHTP010000196.1 GCA_022865725.1 Methyloceanibacter sp.
AGCCTCAAGGATTGGCAGGACATTCGCGGCAGGCTGATGAACGTGGCCGGAATCCAGGCGCTCGAGGTCAATTCGCTCTCGGCGCGGGCAGCCTCGATCACCTTCGACTATGCCGGCTCGCTCGGGCACCTGCAAAAGGTGCTCGACCAGAGCGGGTTCGCTTTCGATGACAAAGAGGGAAACTTTGTGCTCCGCTCGCGCTAGGGCCGCGGCCTGGACTGGCTGTCACGCCCCATCCTCGAATCTGCTAAACTCCGGGCTTGGAGGGCTGGCAGCGCCAAAGCGCGCGAACGGCCTCCGGGAGGAGCGTTGGTGAATATTCCCAATAGCCTGACGCTCGGGCGGATCGTGCTCGTCCCGCTGATCGTGTGGCTGATTATCACGCATCAGATGCAGGCGGCCTTCGTGCTGTTCCTGCTGGCAGGACTGTCGGATGCAGCCGACGGCTATCTGGCCAAGCGCTTCGGCTGGCACAGCGAGCTCGGCGCCTATCTCGACCCCATCGCCGACAAGGCGCTGCTCGTCAGCATCTATGTCACTCTGGGCTTCGCCGGCCATTTGCCCGCCTGGCTCGTGATCGCGGTGGTGAGCCGCGACATCCTCATCGTCGGGGCCGTGGTGCTGTCGTGGATGCTGTCGCGGCCGCTCAGGATGAAGCCGCTCCTTGTCAGCAAGGCGAACACCTTCTCGCAGATCGTGCTGGCGGGCCTCGTCCTTGCCGAGCTCGGGCTTGGCCTCGGACTGCATGAGCTTGTGACCGTGCTGATCTGGGTGACGGGCGCGTTGACCATCGTTTCGGCCGCAGCCTATTTCTGGTCGTGGCTCCGGCAAATGGCGAGCTACGAGCTGACGCCCACGCCGCTTCCGCCCCGCCAGAGGAAAGCGGGGGGGCTCGACCGCCGGCAAGGTTCGCGGGCCAGGGCTTCGTGACGCTCGCCCAGCTCACCCTCGACCTGCCCCACCGTGCGGCGCTTGGCGCAGAGGATTTCCTGGTCAGCGATTGCAATCTCGCGGCGGTCAGGCTGATTGATTCCTGGCCCAATTGGCAGGACCACGTCCAGCTTCTGATCGGACCTGCCGCGAGTGGCAAGACGCATCTCGCCAGAGTCTGGCAGGCGCTGTCGGGAGCGCAAGCGCTCGGCCCCGAGAACCTCGCCATGAATGTCCTCGATGCCATGGGCGAGGGAACCCCGCTCGTGGCCGAGGACGCCGATCGCCGTCTTTATGACGAGAAGGCCCTGTTCCACCTCTTGAACCTGGCGCGCGAGAACCGGCTCTTCGTTCTTCTCACGGCGCAAACCGCGCCGAGCCGGTGGGGCATCTCGCTGCCCGATCTGCTGTCGCGGCTGAACGCGGTCCCCGTCATCCAGATCGGGGCCCCCGACGAGGCGCTCATCCGGACCGTGATGCTCAAGCATTTCGCCGACCGCCAGCTCGATATCGATCCCAAAGTGCTTACCTATCTTGCGCTGCACGTGGACCGGTCGCTGGCGGCGGCTGAAGCTGCCGTGGCGGCGGTCGACCGGGCGGCGCTGGCCACGGGGCGCAAGATCAGCCGCCAGCTCGTCATCGAGGCGCTTGCGGCCGAAGCGCCGACCGATTAGAGGCGAGGCGAATGGTTTTGGGCCGTAACGCAACTGATACAATTCTTGGGGTAACATTGCGGCGAGGCGGAAATGCCCGCTCAGAGGGCGGCGAAAAACACTGATTTTATAAGAGGTTATCGATGAGTCTAATAGAGAAGGTCGAGCGGCTCGAGCCCAGCCCGGGCATCGCCGCCTTCGGACCGAGCCGTTTTTTCAATCGCGAGCTGTCTTGGCTCTGTTTCAACCAAAGGGTGCTCGAGGAAGCCGAGAACGAGCGCCATCCGCTGCTCGAGCGTCTGCGCTTCCTGTCGATCTCCGCCTCGAACCTCGACGAGTTCTATATGGTCCGGGTGGCGGGCCTGCGCGGCCAGGTCGTCGCCGGCATCGAGACGCCGAGCGAGGACGGGCTCACGCCCACCGAGCAGCTCGACCGCATCAACCACTCCGTCGCCGAGCTTACCGCGCAGCAGCAGGAAAACTGGGTCACGCTCGAGGCGCTTCTTGCCGAATCCGGCATTCATGTCCTGAGCGCCGATCAGCTTTCCGATGCGGAGCGCACCTGGCTGGAGGAGCATTTTCTCGAAAATCTCTTCCCGGTGCTGACGCCGATCGCGGTCGATCCCGCCCATCCGTTTCCGTTCATCGCGAATTTCGGCTTCACGCTCGGACTTGAGCTGGTGCGCGAGGGCTCGCTCAAGGCCATGCACGCGCTGATGCCGATCCCGCCCCAGCTTAGCCGCTTCATCCGCTTGCCGAGCAAGGGCGAAGCCAAGGAGCCGATCCGCTTCATCAGGCTCGAGACGGTGGTCGGCATCTTCGTCTCCCGCCTCTTTCCAGGCTACCGGGTGAGAAGCCAGGGCGCCTTCCGCGTGCTCCGTGACAGTGACATCGAGGTCCAGGAAGAGGCCGAGGACCTGGTGCGCCTGTTCGAATCGGCGCTGAAACGGCGGCGGCGCGGCTCGGTCATCAGGCTCGAGATCGAGGCCTCGATGCCGTCGCGGCTACAGCGCTTCGTCATGCAGGAGCTTAAGGTCACCGAGCGCGAGAGTTTCGTGCAGAAGGGCCTGATTGGGCTGACTGACACCAACCAGCTGATCGTCGCCGACCGGCCCGACCTCAAATTTCAGCCTTATGTGAGCCGCTTCCCGGAACGCATCCGCGAGCATCAGGGCGATTGCTTCGCGGCCATCCGCAAGAAGGACATCGTCGTCCATCACCCTTACGAGTCCTTCGACGTCGTGCTGCAATTCCTGAAACAGGCGGCGGCCGATCCCGACGTGGTGGCGATCAAATGGACGCTCTACCGCACGTCGAAGAGCTCGCCGATCATCGAGGCGCTGAAAGACGCCGCCGAGGCCGGCAAGTCGGTCACTGTCGTGGTCGAATTGAAGGCCCGCTTCGACGAGGAAGCCAACATCAAATGGGCGCGCGATCTCGAAAGCGCGGGCGTGCAGGTGGTCTACGGCTTCTTCGAGCTCAAGACGCACGCCAAGCTCAGTCAGATCGTGCGGCGCGAGCGGGGCGAGCTGGTCACCTATTGCCATGTCGGGACCGGCAACTACCACCCGGTCACCGCCAAGATCTATACCGACCTCTCGTTCTTCACCGCTGATCGCACCATCGGCCACGATCTGTCGCGCATCTTCAACTATGTCACTGGTTATGCCGAGCCGGCAGAGCTCGAGGCCATGGCCGTGTCGCCGTTCGGCATCAGGGCGCGCATCCTCGACCATGTCCGCGAGGAGATGTACCACGCCAAGGCAGGGCGCCCGGCCGCCATCTGGATGAAGATGAACTCGCTCGTCGACGGCGAGATCATCGACGCGCTTTACGAGGCGGGGCGGGCCGGGGTGGAGATCGACCTGGTGGTGCGCGGCATCTGCTGCCTCAGGCCAGGCGTCCCGAATCTCTCAGAGAACATCCATGTGAAGAGCATCGTCGGCCGGTTCCTCGAGCATTCGCGCATCTATTGCTTCGGCGGCGGCCATGGTCTTCCAAATCGGAAGGCGGTGGTCTATATCAGCTCTGCCGACATGATGCCGCGCAACCTCGACCGCCGCGTGGAGGCCATGGTGCCGATCAAGAATCCGACGGTACACGAGCAGATCCTCGACCAGATCATGGTCGCGAATCTCAGGGACAACCTCCAGAGCTGGCGGGTGCGGCCCGACGGAAGCTCGGAGCGGCTGCATCCTGGAAAGGACCAGGAGCCGTTTAGCGCCCAGGACTATTTCATGACCAACCCGAGCCTGTCCGGCCGCGGCACGTCTCTCCCGGAGAACATGCCGCCGCGCTTCACGCGCCTGGTCGAGACGGGCTAAGCACCGACGCCAGAACGCCATGGTCTTGAAAAACGATCGAATTCCCGTTGCGGTCGTCGATATCGGCTCGAACTCGGTTCGTCTCATCGTCTACGAGGATTCGGGGCGCGCGCCGCAACCGCTCTTCAACGAGAAGGTCTTGTGCGGGCTCGGGCGATCGCTTGCGTCGACCGGCAGGCTGGCCCCCGACGCCGTCAAGCGCGCGCTCCGGGCGCTCAGGCGCTTTCGCGGCCTGATCGAGCAATTGGGCGTCGCCCA
>JALHTP010000197.1 GCA_022865725.1 Methyloceanibacter sp.
CCTATAGCCGCGCGCTCCAGGCGGCGCCGCAAAAGGTGTGGTCGGGGAGGGTCGAGAACGTGGGCGCCGCGCAATCGGCCTTTGCGCATCGCGCCGCGATGAATGGGCTCGCCTCGCTGGGCAAGTGGTCGGCCGATCTCGAGAAGCAAGCCGCCTAGCCCGGCTTGCGCAACCGCGCTCGCTTGAGCCAGGTCAAGGCCGCTGGGCTGGATCGGCGGTATTGGTGCCGCCATGGAGCCCACCGAAAATCCCGACCAACTGACGATCTCTCCCGAGACGGCGTTCTATATCATCGTCAAGGCGCGGGAGTTCGACGAGCAGGTCCCTCCCACCGACCCGGATTCCGGATCGAATCCGTCCGATGACCGCGAGGTGGATGTGCTCGAAGAGAGCCCCGACGATGCTGTCGAGCAGGAATTGGACGCTGCCCTCGGAGCGCTCAATATCGACGAGCAGCTCGACCTCATGGCGCTGACCTGGCTTGGCCGCGGGGACTTCACCACTTTCGCGCAGGCGCGCCAGGAGGCGGACGACATGCGCGACAAGCATATCGCGATCTATTTGAAGGGCACGCCCAAGCTCGGGGATTATTTGGAGGAGGGGCTCGCCCAGCTCGGCCATTCGCTAGAGGATTTCGAGAAAAATCGCCTGTAGCGCCCGGGTCTCCGCGGGAAAGGGACTTCGACAGCTCAGGCGTCGCCGCCCGAGGAATCGAGCCAACGGATGTTGGGGGCCTTGCGCGGCACCGAAGCGGGCTTGCGCAGCGGATGGCCGACGATGATCGGGGCGATCGGGCTATGCGACAGCGGCAGGCCGAGCGCGGCTTTCCCGTCTGCCGTGCCGAGCCAATGCTGGGCGAAGCCGATCCAGCAGGTGCCGAGCCCCGCGCCATGGGCGGCGAGCATCAGGTTCTCGGCGGCAAGCGCGCAATCCTCCACCGCCCAGTCGGTGGGCTGGCCGGCCGCGATCACCACCAGAACCGGCGCGTGGTAGAAAATATGGAACTTCGAATCGTTCAGCATGTCGCGGAAGGGATGCGCGGGCGCGCCGAGCGAGGCCTTGAGCAAATGGGCCTTGGCTCGGTCCGAGATATGGGCAAGGAGCGAGGGCTCCCTGACGACGACAAAGCACCAAGGCTGCTGATTGATGGCGCTCGGCGCCTGGACCGCGGCGTCGATCAGCTGGCGCAGCACCGCGTCGCTGACCGACTCGTCAGTAAATTCGCGCACGGAACGCCGTCCGTGGATGGCTTGCAACAGCTCCATGGTTCACCGGGCTCCCTGGCAGATCACGCCCAAGGAGGAGCTTGGAGTGGCTAAAGCAACGATCCCGCTCCGGAGAGCCGGCCGCGTTGAGCCAGATCAAGGAGCGGTTACGACCGGCGGCGGTAGTGACGGCGGCGCGGCCGCGAGCGCAGTGGTGGTCCAGGCGACCAACTCGGTCATGAGCTTGGCGAAGACCTCGTCGATGGCGTCCACATAGGCCTTCGCTTCGGTTCCGTTGGAAGGTGCGGTGGCTTGGAAAGTGCTTGCGGCGATGATCTTGCCGTCCTTGTCGAGGAGCTTGGCGATGAAGTCGATATCCGCGACAGACTCAGACGCCGTGGAGATATGGAAGCGCCTGATATCGATGAGGAGCTGATAGTCGCCGGTGACGCCGTCCCGCGTCCGGCTGACCGATTTCGCGTAACCGGCGTTCTCGAAGCTCTGAATCACCTTCGCCTGAAACAAGACCGGCAGGTTGTCGCCCCATTTTGCGTTGGCGAGCGGTACGCTTTCGCCCGCCGCCGGCTGAAGCAGGATCTTGTCGGTATTGAAGCCCATGAGGGTCGTGGGCTCGGGAACGACGAGCAGCCAGGCCGGCGCCTCCTCGGGCGCGGGCGGAAAATTGCTGGCCGCCACGAGATCGTAGAC
>JALHTP010000198.1 GCA_022865725.1 Methyloceanibacter sp.
TGGGTGTTTAACACATCTTATGCTTACGCGTTCCTGACGAAGAAAGGCTGGCATGTGGCACCCATGCCAGCCCCGTCAGGCGTAAAGGGCGCCTGACCCTCGCGCTAGGGAGCGAGACTCTATTTCTTGATCTCCCACGAGGTGTTGTGCGGGATGTCCATCGCCGTATAACCGCCGGCGCCGGCGAGATTGGGCATGGTGACGCAGTCGAACGGCTCGTTGCCGGTGATGCCCGCATATTTGCCGGTGCCGCCGGTGATGACATGCGTGCCGCAATCCATCTCGGGCTGCGACTTGTCGAGGTCGCGGGTATCGAAGGTCGAGAAGGTCTTGTCGCCGTCGGCATCGGCCAGAACGCAAGCGCCGTCGAGATATTTCTTAGACCCTGAGTCGACGCTGAGCGCGGCGCAGCGCGCCGACATCTTGTCGAGCATCTTCTCGAACACTCCGCGGAGAATTGGCGGACGTATGGGATTGGGAGCGGGTCATTTGCGAATCTCCTCTCAAAATCGCCGCTCAAGACCATCTTGAGCTTGCAAGTGAACCATGCCGCACTTTGGGGATTCCCGCTGTGGCATTTGCCACACGCCAAAACTGGCCCCGGAAAGCCGGTTTTCACGCCTCGCCGGCCTTTCGGGAAGCCCCCGGCCTCCACCGTTCGGCGGTTGTCATCCCTTGGCAATACAAGCGAAGTTCCCTGCTGCACGGCCCTTTTCGGGATACACGCTTAGGGTGTCCCGGTTTATTGTTTGCCACTTTTGCGAGGGGTTAGGGGAACGCAATGGCGCAGCCTCAAGCCAAGGAGCAGCGCAATTCGCTGAACGGGATCGCGGTTTTCGCAGGCCTTGCCCCCGATGCCGTCGAGCGGATCGAGCGGCGCTGCGCCTGGAAGCGCTACGCTCCGGGGGAGCCGATCCTCGACTACCTCGATGCCTCGGACGACGTGTTTTTCATTACGCTCGGTGAGGTCCGCGTCACCTCTATTCGTCGGTCGGCAAGGCCGTCAGCTTCCGTGAATTGGCGGCAGGCGAGATTTTCGGCGAGTTCCCAGCCATCGACGGGGGCTCGCGGTCGGCCAGCGTCGAGGCGCGTACCAATTGCCTCATCGCCTCCATGGGAGGGTCCACATTCCGGGAGCTGCTCCAGTCCGAACCGGGGCTCGCGCAGGCCTTGCTGGCGCGACTCGTGAAGACGATCCGCGCGCTGACCACGCGGGTCTACGAGTTCAGCACGCTCGCCGTTAACAATCGCATCCAGGCCGAATCGCTGCGGCTGGCAAGCCTCGGACCCAAGGAGGGAACGAGCGCACGCATCGTGCCGGCGCCGACCCATGTCGAAATCGCCAGCCGGGTCAGCACCCACCGCGAAGCCGTCACCAGGGAACTCAACCGCCTGTCCCGAATTGGGATTATCGAACGGCGCGGCGGCACCCTGCTGGTCAAGGACATCGACCGCCTCGCCGAGATGGTGCACGACGCGACCGGCGAGTAGGCATCGCATTTCGCCCGGACTCGCGCGGAGATTGTACGGCTGCTAAGATAAATCCGCTCCAAGGGTTGTTGGTCTCTAGACCCGGGCAGCTTCAAGTCCCGAATGGCTAAGGGTTCGCCTCGTCAGAAGGCTCGCGTCATGGAA